>NZ_DATMTE010000042.1:0-13548 GCF_035564935.1 Chitinophaga sp.
AAAGAAAAAGATACAGCTGTACCGGCCCCGGAAGAAAAAAAGGCCGGGGATCGTCATTTTAATGAATCTTATAATGGTAAATATAATAACCGTATAGCCTTTCCCGTTGGAGGGATAGGTGCGGGCATGTTCTGCCTGGAAGGAACGGGCGCCATCTCGCATATGTCGGTGCACCACAACCCTGAAATGTTTTACGAACCCGCTATGTTTGCAGCTATCAGTATCAAAGGTATCCCCAACGGGGCAAAGGTGCTGGAAGGAAGCGTACCCGACTGGAAAAAATTCGGGCAGCGGGATGCAGGACTGGGCGGTACCGGCGGCGCTACCTGGGGCTTACCACGCTTTAATGAAGCGGTATTTAATGCGCGTTTTCCATTTGCGGATATCCGTCTCCGTGATAAAACGCTGCCGTTGCAGGTGGATATAAAAGGCTGGAGCCCTTTTACGCCGGGCGACGAAGACCATGCCAGTATGCCCTTTGGGGGGCTGGAATACCAGTTTACAAATACCGGCGCCAAACCGGAAGAGTATATCTTCTCTTACCATGCCCGCAATTTTATGCGGCAGGGAGATAAGGGAAATGGGATAACTGCCATGCCACAGGGATTTGTTTTGTCGCAGGATGCCTTACCGGATGCGCCAGAGAAGAGAGGGCAATTCGCCATCTTTACTGCGGAGCCATCTACCATTGTGGATCACTGCTGGTTCCGCGGCGCCTGGTTTGATCCTTTAACCATGGCATGGAATACCGTGAAAGCAGGAGAAACCCGCAGTACGGCGCCGGTAGAAAAAGATGCGCCCGGAGGATCGTTGTATGTACCTTTCCATTTACAGCCAGGTGAAAAGAAAGTGATCCGTTTGATGATGACCTGGTATGTGCCGGATTCAAAATTACATATCGGCGACAGCCCTGGCGGCGCTGTTCCGGCTACAGGCAAATATTATAAACCCTGGTACAGCAACAGGTTTAAAGATGTTTCAGAAGCAGCGGCTTACTGGTCCGGGCATTATGAGGAGCTGCAGCGGAAAACATCTCTCTTCACCAATACCTTTTATAAAAGCACCCTGCCGCCGGAAGTGCTGGAGGCAGTGGCGGCGAATCTTACTATCCTGAAATCAGCTACGGTGATGCGGCAATATGATGGCCGCTTCTGGTGCTGGGAAGGCTCGGGCGACAGCTGGGGCAGCTGTCATGGCACCTGTACACATGTGTGGAATTATGCACAGGCAGTACCTCACCTGTTTCCTGCACTGGAAAGAAGTTTACGGCATACAGAATTTCATGAGAACCAGAATGCCGAAGGACACCAGGGCTTCCGGGCCAATATGCCCATATCGCCGCTGGTGCATAATTTCCATTCAGCTGCCGACGGGCAATTGGGAGGGATTATGAAAATGTACCGCGACTGGCGTATCAGCGGAGATAACGATTGGTTGAAGCAAATGTTCCCGCTGGTGAAAGTGAGCATGGATTATTGTATCCGTACCTGGGATCCGAAAGGAAAAGGAATTGTGGAAGAACCACATCACAACACCTATGATATTGAGTTCTGGGGGCCTACAGGCATGTGTACCAGCTTTTACCTGGGGGCGCTTACCGCATTTATGGAAATGGGGACTTCGCTCGGCGAAGACATAAGCGCATACAAAACGTTGTATACGAAAGGAAAGCAATACCTGGAAACAGCATTGTATAACGGTGAATATTTTATCCAGCAAATAAAGTGGACCGGCCTCCAGGCGCCGGATCCGGTTAAAGCGCAGTCGTTCAGCACGCAATACTCACCTGAAGCGCTGGCGCTGCTGAAAAAAGAAGGACCCAAATACCAGTATGGCGCCGGATGCCTTTCTGATGGCGTACTTGGTTCCTGGATTGCGCGGGTATGTGGTTTACCGGAACCCGTTGATATTGCAAAAACAAAAAGCCACTTACTGGCGGTGCATAAATACAACCTGAAAAAGGACCTGCAGGAACATGAAAACCCTCAACGCTCCACTTACGCATTAGGGCATGAAGGCGGATTGCTGCTTTGTTCCTGGCCCAAAGGCGGTATGTTGTCGCTCCCGTTTGTGTACAGCAACGAAGTATGGACCGGTATCGAATACCAGGTGGCTTCCCACCTGATGTTCCAGGGTGAGGTAGAGAAAGGACTGGATATTGTACGCACCTGCCGGCAGCGATATGACGGCACCGTAAGGAACCCGTTTAACGAGTACGAATGCGGACACTGGTACGCCCGTGCCATGTCGAGCTACGGATTACTGCAGGGGCTTACCGGCGTGCGGTACGATGCGGTTGATAAAACTATTCATATCGATTCAAAGATCGGCGATTTCAGTACCTTCCTGGCTACAGATAAAGGCTTTGGTACCGTGAGCTGGAAGAAAGGCGTTCCTTCCTTAACAGTGGCTTATGGTACTATTCCGGCTATACACGCCGTAGTAAGTGGGAAAACAGTTCCATTGCAAAGGGCTGCCGTTTAAATAAAAACAAATGAAGTTTTATTGTAGCCTTATTTTTAGTGTAATCGTTACCGTTAGTACAACTGCTGCACAGTCGCCGGAAGCAGCTCCCCAATGGATCCGGCCGGATCATGCAGCAGACCCTCCGGTGTGGGGCATACACAACGGCATTGTGGTTGGCCTGTGGCCGGCGGCTATTGAAGGCGCCCGCCGGGGTAACGATGGCGGCCCCAGGGGATTGCTCCGCATCGGCTACGAATGGAAAGGCATCATTTACCATCTTAACTATATTGCAATAGAACCGGTGGTGAATGGCAAAATGGAGTTCAGTGAAATATCGCCCTCGCGGGTAGACGGGAAATGGGGAAAGTTAATGTGGACCGGTGAAACCAGTGAACCCGGCCGGTTCTCCGCCACTGCTGGTACACGGGGGGTGCTTTCCCACCCTGATCCCCAACACCCGGAATACACAACGCTCAGCCTGTATATTTTCATAGAACCATTTGAAAACGGCGCCCGGCCCTATCTCCGTTTAAGCATCAGCAGTAACCGCCCGGATGAATTATGCATAGAAACGTTCGATCTGCCCGGAGGCGCGCCCATGGACCGTTGCGGCATCACAGCTACGATGGGTAACTATGCGCGGCTGAGGAAACTTTATCTCAAAGATAAAACCGTATATGCGAAAACGTTATACGCAGGGTTTGAAGGCGCCGGCTTTGTAGAAAAAGCGCCATATCCCATGAAACAGATGCTGCGTAATAAAAGCGGCGATTTCCTGGTGATGGCGCAACCCGATGAATCATTGAAGGAACTGGCGGCATGGCCGGAAGATGAGCAGCATGCGGCGCGCTGGGGCTGGCGGTATCGCCCTTTTTATGTGCTTACCCAGTACTGGCGGAAAGAAGCCCACGAAGCCGACAGCTCGCTGCAGGTAAGAGTAAACGGGCGGGCAAAGTATTGGAGCGGCGGAAGCACTGATCCCAAGGCATACATCAATATACCCGGCGGTCCATCTTTCGAAAACTTTGAATTACGGGAAAGATATAACGCCGGGCAGAAAGTATATTTTGGTCTTACCCGTAAACCTGTTACGGCACTGCTCGCAGAGTAACAGGAGCCGCACGTTTTAACGCATAGTAACCTACTACCGCAAAACAAACCAGCGGCACCGTATATGCCAGTTGCACGTTGCTGTAAAAGCTTACTGCGCCCAACACAAGCGGTATTAATGCCCCACCTACTATAGACATTACCAGGAACGCCGATCCTGATTTTGTTTCGTTACCAAGATCGCGGATAGCCAGTGAAAATATAGTCGGGAACATGATAGACATAAAAAATTCCACTCCCAGCAAACAATAAACACCCGCTCTACCGCCAACGGCTACACTGTAACATAGCAATACAACGCAGGCTACACTATACAGGAACAGCAGTTGTTGCGGCGCTATTTTGCGCATGAGCCATGTGCCCGCATAGCGGCCGGTCATAAAGCAAAGCAGCAGCAGGCCCAGGTAAGTAGTAGCTTCCTTCTCCTTCATATAACCACTGTAACCGGCATAACGGATAAAGAAACTGGAAATACATACCTGCGCGCCTACATATGCGAATTGCGCTATCACACCCCAACGAAAATGAACATGTCTGAATACACGAAGATTGATCATCTGTCCATCGCTGTGCTCTTCCTGTATTTTTGGGAATGACACTATCCTGAACAGCAACGCTGTAAGTAATAACACACCTGCAATTACAAGATAAGGCAGCTGGACAGAACGCGCTTCTGTGAGCAGGTATTGGTTCAGCGTTTCGGGCGACATACTGTTACTCTCCGCTACCGATAACTCTTTCCCGGAAAGGATCACTTTGCTCAGGAAAAACGCCGCTACAAAGGCGCCCAGCCCGTTGAATGCCTGCGCAAAGTTGAGCCGCTGCACGGCTGTTTCCGGTGTGCCCATAATAGTGATATAGGGATTGGCAGCAGTTTCCAGGAAGGTCATACCAGCAGCCACAAGAAACAATGCAAAGAGGAAAAGCCCGAAAGAACGTAGTTCCGCAGCGGGGAAGAATAGTACAGCGCCTGCGGCAGCAATGAGCAACCCGGTGATGATGCCGGTTTTATAACTCCATTTGCGCATCACCCAGGCCGCCGGCAAAGCAAAGAAGAAATAGCTGATCCAGTAGGCAGCGTCAATGAAAGCCGACTGGAAATCATTCAGCTGACAGGCTTTACGCAGGTGCGGAATGAGTACGGGTATCAGGTTGCCGGTGAGCGCCCATAAAAAGAACAGGCTGATGATCAGGATGGAAGCGGTTTTCAGCTGCCGGGTAGCAGAAGATACCGGCGCTTCCTGTTTAGCGGCTACAGTAGGATTCATAAAGATATTTTTTAGTTACAGGCGATAGGTCTGTACATTATTTGTTAACTGGCCTATATGATCAATGCTGATCTCTACACGGTCATTGTCCTGCAGGGTGAAGCTGTTGTCGGGTACCAGGCAGGTGCCGGTCATCAGGAAACAGCCCTCAGGGAATGCACAGCCACGGTATAGAAAATCTACCAGCTCCTGGTGGCTCCGTTTCATCTGGCTGATAGGCACACTGTCTGAGTACTGTACTTCATTATCCCGGTAAATAGACATGCGGATAACAGTATCTGCGGGAATAGGCACATCAGGTACCATCAGGCAGGGACCAAGGCCGGCGCATTTTTCGTATACTTTTGCCTGCGGCAGATACAATGGGTTTTCCCCTTCTATGCTGCGGGAACTCATGTCGTTGCCTACTGTATAGCCTTCAATAGTTCCTTTTCCGGAGATGAACAAAGTGAGTTCCGGCTCCGGCACATCCCAGGAGGAATCTGCCCGGATATACACTGTTTGCCCATGACCGGATACACGGTGCGGCGTAGCTTTGAAGAATAATTCCGGGCGTTCGGCTACATACACTTTATCATAAAAAGTAGCGCCGCCGGAAACTTCAGATTCTTCCATGCGGGCAGTGCGGCTCCGGTAATAGGTGACGCCTGCAGCCCACACTTCCTGCGAACCGATG
The DNA here is from genome assembly GCF_035564935.1 of Chitinophaga sp. Taxonomy (GTDB): domain Bacteria; phylum Bacteroidota; class Bacteroidia; order Chitinophagales; family Chitinophagaceae; genus Chitinophaga. Next base: position 5,521 of record NZ_DATMTE010000042.1, read on the forward strand.
GGTGGCAACAGGGAGGTAGCGAGAATTTTTTCTGCTGCTGCTGTTTCAATAGGCTCCAGTCCTTTGAGGTCTTCCAGTACACGTTGATGCAATCCTTCCCTGTTCACAAAATCGTTCCACCCGGCAATAATGGTGTAATATTTTTCCTGGTAAGCAATGAGTAAAGTGGTAGTGGTTTTATAAATACGGATGATATTCATTGGAGCTTATTTGTTGGTAAGAAAATGTTGTACGTCTTCCAGTGGCAGCTGCCAAAGCTGCATAGCCAGGACCTGCAATGCTTTGCGGTCGCCTTCGAAATGCAGGGTGGTTTGCCGGTAACGGAGCGATTCTCCTGCCTTCAGTGCACGCGCATCGGAAGAGGACTCTACTTCGTAAAACGGACCCATTTGTGTGCCATCGGCGAGTGGACCGTCGTTGTAGCAGTTCACCGCATCACCTTTAAAGGGTTCTTTCTGCTGTTCCCATTTGGAATTTACATAGCGCCCTTGTGGTGCTACCTCGTAAAGCAAAACCGTGAGTGTATTGTTTTCAAGGTCAATACTGCCTGCGCCTCTTTTGGCTACAAGCGGGGAGAGGCCCAGCTTACCGCGCGATTTGCCGTCGGCGCGGAACAGCAACAGGCTGTCTTTCAGTTGAAGATTTTGTGGTGGGATCTTTCCAAAATAATCATCTGTAATATGTTTGGTAGCATCGGGGCCTGATCTGAAAGGCGCTACAATAGCGGTTTGATCGGAGGGTTTAAACATGCCCAGCAACCATATGCTGAGTAGCCCGTTTTCTTCCTGCCAGGCACTGTCGCCCTTATTGGTGATGGTGTTATCTGTTTCATAGGCCACGCTGTGAATCCCTTCGGGAAGCGGGAAACCAATGCCTGAAACAATATCCGCATTGTTCAGCAGCCGGATGGTTCTGTTGATCTGCAATTGAAAGGTGCTGCCTTTATAGTTTTGAATGCTGCCTTGCTGCTGGTAGCTGATACTGTTTTCTGATTGGGCAGTTACCGTATAATGTGCGGTATCGATCAGGCCGGGTGTTTGCCAGTTGGCAAAATCAAAAGGTTTTCCCGGGGGAAAGAAAAGGGCATATTGCCCGCCTTCGGGCCCCAGCCAGAAACGTTCTTCACCGCCGAATGCATTGATATGCGGCGCAAATTGCTGCGATGCCACGAGGTCGTAGTTGATCCAGCCAAAGCTTTTGCCTTTATCACCGCCGGTGGTGCTGGTCATTACGCGCGCCTGGTAGTCGCCGGTAACCACCACCCGGCCGCTGTCGCTGTCATTTTTTAATACTACTACATTCTTCAGGTGCTGCTGTAAAAAAGCTACATCTTCACCGAAATTTTCAGGCTTCATATTTTTTTGTTCTTTCGTTGGTCCGGCGCCGTTACAGGCAAAAAGTCCTGCAGCAATACAACCGGAGAGAAGGATATTTTTCATAACGATGGCATTTTAGCGTGATAGAAACAAACTATAGTGATACCCCTCTTTTCCAGGGAATGAAGTCATCCTGCTTTAGTACCTGTGCTTTGGTCTGGTAGTCGCCGCTGGCAGTAGCTATCACCAGTTCCATAATACGGTTGGCGACTTCCTCCATGGTTTCTTCCCCGTTGATAATAGTGCCGGTATCAAGATCAATGATATCATGCATTTTGGCAGCAAGGGTACTGTTGGTAGATAGTTTAACGACCGGTGTAACCGGGTTGCCGGTGGGCGTACCAAGACCGGTGGTAAACAACACCAGGTTAGCGCCGGCGCCTACTTCCGCGGTGGTGGATTCCACATCGCTGCCGGGAGTGCACAGCAGGGCAAGACCGGGACGTTGCACCCATCCGGGGTAGTCTATTACATCTGTTACAGGGGAGGAACCGCCTTTTTTGGCTGCCCCGGCCGATTTGATGGCATCGGTGATCAGACCGTCGCGGATATTGCCGGCGGAGGGGTTGGAGTCGAAGCCCGATCCCACGGCTTCCGCCCTGGAGGCATAGTCGCGCATCAGTTGTACATATCGTGCAGCCATGTCCGTAGTTACGCAACGGTCGCTCAGTTCCTGTTCCACGCCGCATAGTTCCGGAAATTCTGATAGTATTACGGAGCCGCCAAGTGCTACCAGTATATCAGCCACTTTGCCAACAGCAGGATTGGCAGAGATGCCCGAGAAGCCATCAGAGCCGCCGCATTCCATACCAATGCATAATTTGCTGAGCGGAGCCGGTTGCCGTTGCCATTGATTCGCGTATGCCAACCCTTCAAATGTTTGCTGAAGGGCTTTGGTCATCAGTGTTTTCTCTGAACCTTCCTGTTGCTGTTCCAGGTAGATCACTGTTCTGTCGAAGCCCGGTGATCTTTTTTCAATTTCTTCCCTGAGGATACTGATCTGTGCATTCTGGCATCCCAGGCTTAACACGGTAGCGCCGGCCACATTGGGATGTGTGATATAACCAGCCAGTAAACCGCAAAGCGTGCGGGCATCGTCTTTAGTGCCGCCGCAGCCCATGGTATGTGTGAGCAGCTTGATCCCGTCAATGTTTGGAAAGGTGCGTACAGGAAGTGTAAGTGTAGCAGCGGGTTCATGAGAGGTGTTGCCCTGCCTGAAATCCTGCAGCAGTTGTTGCAGCATGGCTTCATATGGTGATGGTTCCCGGTAGCCCAGTTCCTTTACCAGCATTTCATGCAGCAGCTGCACATTGCGGTTTTCGCAGAACACCAACGGAATAATCACCCAGTAGTTACCGGTGCCTACACGGCCGTCTTTCCGGTGATAGCCCTTAAAGGTGCGGTTTTCCCAGGGAGATGTATCCGGCGGCGTCCATTCAGCATGCCGTTCCCCGCTCACGCTGAACTGCCCGGAAGCATGGCGTATATTTTTGGTGGTGATGAGTTCCCCGGCAGGGATATCTTCATTGGCCAGTCCTACCAATACGCCGTACATAATAACGGGGCCATCTTTATGAATGAGGGTCACGGCTATTTTGTGCTTGGCGGCAATATCACGTATAGCCGTTACTGTTTGTTGCCCATTACTCACTGCGGTACCGGCGGCAATATTTTGCAGCGCTACCCAAACGTTATCTCCCGGATGGATCTGTAAGATGCTTTGTTTCATTGTTGCTTGAATAAAATGAGTTTACACCAGGGCCCTGTCCAGATGCACATAGCCACCATCTACATGAATAAGTTGCCCGGTAGTATGACTTGATTTCTCCGACAGGAGGAAGGCGGCCATCTGGGCAATTTCTTCGGGGGTGGTCATGCGTTTTTCCAATGGAATACGTTCCACGATGCTGGCCAGTTTTGCTTCCTTATCGGCGAAGGTGTTGATCCAGCTTTCGTATAAAGGGGTCCATGATTCCGCTACCACAATGGCGTTTACACGGATACTGAAAGGGAGCAGTTCCACCGCCCATTCCCGGGTAAGCGCATTGCGTCCTCCGTTGGCTGCCGCGTAGGCGGAAGTATTACCCTGCCCGGTTTCCGCAGTTTTGGAGGTGATATTTACAATAGCTCCTTTGGATGTTTTAAGGTAGGGAAGTGCATGATGCGCTACCAGGTAGTAGTGTACCAGGTTACGATGCAGCGATTGCATAAATGCCTCGTAGCTTCCTTTTTCCAGTCCAACGCCATCATTGATACCGGCATTGTTCACCAGGCCGTCTATACGTCCCAATTCGGCCGCTATAGTTGCCACGGCTTTTTCACATGCCTGCGGATCGGTGAGCTCGGCCACCACCTGTGCGCCTTTGCCACCGGCTTGCTGTATCTGCTCCAGGTGCCGGCGGTTATCCGCTTCGCTCCGGCCTATGATAACGGGAATGGCGCCTTCCTGTGCCAGTACGGCGCTGATGGCGGCGCCAATGCCTTTGGCGCCGCCGGTTACGATGATGATCTTATCTTTTAAACCCAGGTCCATACGTAATATTTAGAGAGCGTTTTTTGAAATATCGCCATTCACCTGCCGCCATATCTTCATTGGATTTTCATCCTGTAATTCCGGTGGCAACAGGTAGGAGGGGAAGTCCTGGTAACATACGGGGCGGCAGAAGCGGTAAATGGCGGCAGTGCCTACGGAGGTGCCGGCAGCCGGGGTAGTGGCTGGCCAGGGGCCGCCGTGTACCATAGCATGACTAACGGCTACGCCTGTAGGAAAACCATTGATAATGATCCTGCCGGCTTTTTCCCGGAGTATATCAATCAAAGCGGCGTGCTCTTTCAGTTCTTCTTCTGTGCCATGGATAGTGGCAGTAAGCTGTCCTTCCAGGCGCTGCGCCACGGTATATATTTCTTCTATGCTGCCTGCATGGATATGCAGGGAAGAAGGGCCAAATACTTCATGACAGAGAGCGGGATTTTCCAGCGCCTGCGCGGCGGTTACCTGTAGCAGGCTGGGAGTGGCCTGTTGCGCTGCCGCGCCGGCTTCTCCCAGTATTTGTACGCCCTGTGCACGCAATGCGGCAATGCCGTTATGATAGGCTTCCAGGATACCGGGCGTGAGCATGTAGCCGTTAGGCAGCGTACTGATGCCCTGGCGGAGCGCATCTATAAAAGCATCGGTAGGGTTGCCAGCCGCGGTGATGAATAACCCCGGGTTGGTACAAAACTGCCCGGTGCCCAGGGTAACAGACTGAAGAAACTGGGTAGCCAATGCAGCCCCCTTCTCCCGTAAAATACCCGGAAGAAAGAACACCGGGTTTACGCTGCCCATTTCAGCATATACGGGAATAGGAACTGGCCGGCGTGTAGCCGTTTCATATAGTGCCTTTCCGCCTTTAAAGGAGCCGGTAAAAGCGATAGCCGATACCAGCGGATGCGCAGCCAGGTATTGCCCCGTTTCATGGGAGGTGCCGTGTACCAGGGAAAATACGCCATCGGGCACACCGGTGCGTAACACTGCTTTACGTATAGCCGTAGCAGTTAAGTGCGAGGTATGCGGATGTGCAGGATGTGCTTTGAACACAACGGTGCAGCCGGCTGCCAGTGCGGCGGCAGTATCTCCACCCGCTACAGAAAATGCCAGTGGAAAATTACTGGCGCCGAAAATACCGGTAACGCCTATAGGTATCTGCATCTGCCGCAGGTCGGGGGCTGGTGTGGTGATCCGTGCATTTACCCATGATCCTTCTGCGATAGTGGCTGCAAACAACCGGAGCTGCCCGGTAGTGCGGTCCCTTTCTCCCTGTAACCTTGGCAGTGGCAACCCGCTTTCTGCGGAGGCGGTATCGATCAGCTCATCTCCCAGGGAAACTATTTCTTCTGCAATAGCGAGCAGAAAATCTGCTCTTTGCTGCGGCGTCGTTTTTTTGTAAACGGTAAAAGCCTGTGCGGCTAAGTGTAAAGCCGAATCAATTTCGCCGGTAGTGGCTTCCCTGAACTCCTGCGGCAGCCATTGCTGCTGCAGGGGAGCGAATGCCCGGAAGGTATGGTCGCCTTCACCGGAGAAATTATTGCCTATCATTTGTAATCCTGTCAACGATGTTCTGTTCATATTTTTACGATTAATTTACTTCCAGGTCGTTCATGGCCGGCAGTTTCGGGAATGGTGCATGTGGCTCGCGCTGGTACCAGTATACTACGCTGCTGATATCAGACTGTTGCGGAAGATAGCGCCCGCCGCTGCGCCATCCGAGGTCCTGTATGGTGATCTTCAGTTCTTTTTCAAAACGTATGGGGTCCATGATGTGCCAGCGGTACAGGCCAAAGCGTTGCTGCGATTTGTACAACCCGTCCGGCCGTATTACCTGCGCCAGCCCGGAATACGGCGTGCAAAATTCCTGGTAGCGTCCTTTGTTGTCGAAGTTATAGGAGCCGCAGAAATAATCTTCCGTACCGGTACCGCAAATGGTAGGATATTGTTTATCGCCGTCCATAAAGAATTTTATTTCTCCTTCACCCCACCAGCCGTTGTTGTTAACGCCCCAGGCGATGTAGGTGCCCACGTACTGGCCTTTTCCTTTTACGCCGTCTATCATGGTAAAACTGGCGTCTTTTACGGGATTGTTGCGGCGGAACTGTGCATGGAAGTAGCCTGCATCTTCAGGCACATTGGTGAGGGTATAATCTACCTGGTAGTACAGTGTCATCTTTTCCGTGTTGATATTTTCCATGGTGATGCGGCATTTCTTACGGAAGGGCATTGCCCAGTAGCAGTTAAATGCGCTGCCCGGATTTACGCATACCGGCAGTGAGTTGAGCGGTGCATATTCACCCCAGCCCATACCGAAGAAATCGCCCACCGGCACTTCCACGGATGGAGTGGTTTCATCGTCCCAGTAAAAACGGATAATGGAATAGCGCCAGTTGCCGGTGGGTGTCATCCATATATGCTGGATGGCGCCGGGGCCGGTTATTTCCGCGAGTGTAACGGTTTTCCCTGCCTCAATATGAATATAGGGATTTACTTTCCAGCCCTGGCCCAGTTCCCTGGCAGCGCCGCGGGCATTACCCTGTTCCAGTGTAGCCATGCCGCCTTTACCCGGCTCGCCGCTGAAGTTTTCCGGGCTGATGGAACGGGTTTTTGCATCAGATAAACGGTACAGATTTCCCATGTTCATCTCCAGGCCGTTAAAGGGTTGCTGGGCGCTGGCGGTGGTCCATGTAAAGAGCGCAAACAAAGAAAGGCGCAATAGTTTTTTCATCATACGTGAATATTAAAAGATTAGGTTTACGGGTTTTGCTGAATATTGCTTTATCGTTTAAGCAAAATAATATGTTTTAAAGGATCATTTTCATACGTGCTTTAAATATCACCTGCTCCCGCAGGATTTCCTCACTATCAGCGTGGTATCGATACAAATAGCCGAAGTGGCGGAAGTATCATCTGCAATCTGCTCCAGCAACACACGAACTGCCGCTTTTCCTATTTCAAGGATGGGCTGTCTTACAAATGTTACAGGTGCATAAAACAGGTCCAGCGCTTCTCCTTCATCAAATGTGATCACTGCCAGTTCCTCCGGTATGCGTATGCCAAGTGTGTTTATATATTTAAGTCCCTCTATGGCCAGGCTGTTGGTGGCAAAAAAAATGGCGTCTGCCGGCTGTTTTCCTTTCAGCAGCTGGTCAATGGCCAGCTGTATATCTTCTTTCAGATGCGAGTACCTCGCTTTCTTCAGCAAACTGTTGGGCGCCTTTATATCATGCTGCTGTAACGCATCCTGGTAACCGCCAATTCTTTCGCTGATATGATGCAGGGTAGTTTTATACGCTACCATACCAATACGTTTCCTGCCGGCCTTAATAAGATGCGATACTGCACCCGCCGCGGATTCCCGGTTGTTAACGGCTATATAGCTGGCAGCAATACCGGGAAAAAAACGGTCGATCAGTACAAACGGGATCTTTTGTTCCTTTAACTGCTGCAGCTGTTGCTCCGATCCCTCGGTAGGCGTGATGATCAATCCGTCTACCTGCCGGTTTACCAGCACATTGATCAGGTCCTGCGACTTATCCACGTTTTCATCGGAGCTGCCAAAGATCACGTTATAATTATGCTTTTTGGCTTCGTCTTCAATTGTACGCGCAATATTGGCGAAGAAAGGATTGGAAATATCCGCTACGATCAGGCCAATAGTAAAAGACCTGCCGCTTTTCAGGCTGCGGGCAATATGATTGGGCTGGTAATTCAGCTTCCGCGCAATTTCACGGATCTTCTTCGCCATGCCTTCCCCGATACGGGCTTTCTTATCCTTGTTGGTCAGCACATAAGATACCAGCGCAGTGGATACACCTGCTTCGGCGGCGATATCTTTCAGCGAGACTTTCTTCATCTTTTAAAAATATGCTTAAACGTTTAAGTTTGCAAGTTTTTTGGAAGAAATTTTTTCAGACGGGAAAGAAGAAGGCCGGAAAAGATCGTGGTGTCCCCCGCATATTCAAAGGAAATACGGACATTTGTCCGGGTAACGCAATAAGACATTGTCAATGAGCGCATATTTATTTACCTCCGCACGCCTGGGATTCAGGTACTGGGAAAATGAAGACACACTTCCTTTTTGTGAAATGTGCCGCGACCCAAAAGTAATGGAGTTTTTTTCAG
>NZ_DATMTE010000043.1:0-2011 GCF_035564935.1 Chitinophaga sp.
AAATTTCTTTGTAGAAGAAATAGAAGATCAATCATTATTTTTCGCGTAGGGGGAATCCATGAATAAGCTTATCAGTGAAACCAGTCCATATCTGCTACAGCATGCGCATAATCCTGTAAACTGGTATCCGTGGGGGGAAGAGGCCCTGCAACGTGCGTTGCAGGAAGATAAACCTATACTGGTAAGTATCGGGTACGCCGCCTGTCACTGGTGTCATGTAATGGAGCGGGAAAGCTTTGAGCAGGAAGCTACGGCTGCCATCATGAATGAACACTTCATTAATATCAAGATAGACCGTGAAGAGAGGCCGGACCTGGATCATATTTATATGGATGCCGTGCAGGCCATGACCGGCGCCGGTGGCTGGCCGCTGAACGTTTTTCTTACGCCGGAGAGGAAGCCTTTTTACGGCGGCACCTATTTTCCGCCGGTGAAGGCATACAGCCGTCCCTCCTGGACAGATGTGCTGCTGTCGCTGGCTGATGCGTTCCGGCACAAGCGCGACGAAATTGAATCCCAGGCCGATAACCTGGTACAGCATATTCAGCAGTCGGCCCAGTTTGGGCAGCAGCAGGGGTTGCACCCGGATATTCCCTTTGAAGAATTATTTACAAAAGCGCAGTGTGATACCATCTGCGAAAATATACTGAAGCAGGCCGATACCCGGTGGGGTGGCTTCGGGCGTGCGCCCAAATTTCCTCAAACGTTTACTATCGCGTACCTGTTGCGGTATCATCATGCCTGGCAGCATCCGGAAGGGCTGCAACAGGCGTTGCTGTCGCTGGATAAAATGCTGCAGGGTGGTCTTTACGATCAGCTGGGTGGCGGGTTTGCGCGTTATTCTACCGACGAAAAGTGGCTGGCGCCCCATTTCGAGAAGATGCTGTATGACAATGCACTGCTGCTCGATGTGCTGTGCGATGCTTACCAGCTCACGCACCATGAGGTATATGCGCAAACGATCAGGGACACGATGGATTTTATAACCCGTGAAATGACATCGCCGGAGGGCGGCTTTTATGCCGCCCTGGATGCGGATTCAGAAGGTGTGGAGGGTAAATTTTATACGTGGAGCAAAGCGGAGATCCATCATATACTCGGGGAACAGGCAAAGCCTTTCTGTGAGTATTATGATGTAACGGAACATGGTAACTGGGAAGAGCAGAATATATTATGGGTGCAGCAGCCCCTGGAGGCTTTTGCTGCGGAGAGAGGATATGATGCAGGTGTTTTGGGAGCGATGTTAAAGGGCTGCCGGGAAAAGCTGCTGGCGGTAAGGGCTAACCGTATCCGGCCGGGTTTGGACGATAAGATCCTGCTGGGTTGGAATGCCATGATGGTGCATGCCTGCTGTAAAGCTTATGCTGCACTGGGTGATCCGGCTTACCGGGAGATGGCGATCCGCAATATGGATTTCTGTTTGACCAGTTTCCGCCAGGAGCCTGCCGGAAGCGGGTTTTACCATACCTGGAAACAGCAGCAGGCGAAGTATCCGGCTTTCCTGGATGACTATGCGTGTTTGGTCCGGGCGCTGATCGCCTTACAGGAGATCACCGGCGATACCCGGTATTTGTATGAGGCGCGGGATATTACGGCGTTTGTGATAGCCCATTTCAGCGATGAAAGCGGCTTGTTCTTTTATTATACCATTGAGGGCCAGGATGATGTGATTGTACGGAAGAAGGAAGTATACGACGGGGCTGTGCCCAGCGGCAATGCGGTAATGATGCAGAACCTTTGGTACCTTTCTGTTGTTTTTGATCAGAAAGAATGGGCGGATCGTTGTGTGGAGGCAGTTTCCAGCCTTTCGCAAACAATAGTCCGGTACCCTACCTCGTTTGGCGTGTGGGCGAGCCAGTTGTTGCAGCTGGTAAAGGGTACGCCCGAACTGGCTATTGTTGGGAAGGATTATAGGGAGAGGATGAAAGAAGCGGGAAAATGGTTCCTTCCGTACAGGGTTCTTATTGGCTCCGAAAAAAATATTCCGGAGATCCCGCTACTGACCGGGCGG
>NZ_DATMTE010000044.1:0-6862 GCF_035564935.1 Chitinophaga sp.
ACATTACCGGCCCGTTGCTTTTTTTAATTTATGCTTTTGCAGGGGTATAATATTTCATTGCTTCCGGCATCAGCTGTTGTAATTTCTGTACGCGGGTAGCGTCGCTTGGGTGAGTGCTCAGTAATTCAGGTGGCTTCTGGCCCTGGCTCATACTGGCCATGCGTTGCCAGAAAGGAATGGCTTCCTGTGGGTTATAACCTGCCATCGCCATGAATATCACGCCCAGGTGATCTGCCTCCAGTTCATTGCCGCGTGAAAAAGCCAGTGTACCTAAGTTACCGCCAACACCGAATGCCTGGTTGAAAATATTTACTGCTGTAGGGTTTTTGTTTAAAGCTACCGAGCCTGCTACCTGGATCCCCTGCATTACCAATCCCTGGCTCATACGCTCGTTACCATGACGGGCAATAGCATGTGCAATTTCATGTCCCATTACACAGGCAAGTGCAGTTTCATTTTGCGTTACCGGCAACAAACCGGTATATACCACCACTTTACCACCGGGCATACACCAGGCATTTACTTCCTTACTGTTTACCAGGTTAAATTCCCATTTGTAACTGGATATTTCATTCCCCATATTATTCTGGTTCATATACCTGGTTACAGCGTTCGCAATACGCTGTCCTACCCTTTTTACCATTTCAGCATCTTTACTGGTAGTTTGCGATACTACTTTGTTTTCAGACAAAAACGACTGGTACTGCTGCAGCGCCATAGATTGCATGGTGCTTTCAGGAACGAGGTTCAACTGGCTACGACCGGTAATGGGTACGCGCGAACAGGCCGCCAATGCAAGGCTTGCAGTAAAGAATAAGACATACTTTTTCATGGGAGCATTAATTTAAATATGCGTAAAACGCAAAAAGCACAAAGCAAAAAGCATGCACATTTTTATGGCTATCGCTTTTTGCTTCCTGCTTTTAATGATATAACTATAACCAGTTTAGTTCTTGTCCTTTTTATTTTTAAACAGCGGCACTTTACTTTCCACTCCTTTCAACAACCGCGTGATATTCTTCTGGTGGGTTAATACCACCATTAAAGCAACAGCTATGGCAAATATGCGATAAAAAATTTCAGGTTCGTTGAAGATATAGAGGATCAGTATGGGGAAAGCGATACTGGCAATGATAGAACTAAGTGAAACATACCTTGTCAGGAAAAGGATCATTAAAAAGACCCCTACACAACACAAAGCCACCAGCGGCTGAATAGCCAGCACCAGTCCGAACAGGGTAGCAATTCCTTTACCTCCCTTGAAGTTTGCCCAGATAGGGAATATATGGCCTACCACCGCAGCAAGCCCCAGACCGATCTGAAGGTTCACCAGCTGTGTAAGATGCTCAGGATCATGGTAATAGGGAGCCAGGTAAGCTAAACGAACGGCTAATACACCTTTCAGCATATCTACCACCATTACAAAAGTACCCGCCTTCGGACCAAGCACCCTGAAAGTATTGGTAGCACCGGCATTACCGCTGCCATACTCCCGGATATCCATACCAAAAACGCCTTTACTCACCCAAACAGCCGTAGGAACAGATCCTACCAGATAAGCACAAATAAGCAATAAAATTTCTACCATCACTACAAGTTAGGAATGCTAAGATAACAAATTCTGTGTTAAAATAGAGAGAATATTAGAAAAGATTGTAACACAAAAGTTGGATTATCAACACTATTTATATGTAACTTTTATTTATTTCAGTTCCGGAACATAAAACCGGAGCGCCAGCCAGTTATCTTTTTCTATCCTTCCTTCCCCGGTAAATCCTTTCGAAACTGCTTCCGCTGTGATATTTTCTTCATCGGTAGGTAAAATGCCACTCAACAGTAATTTGCCCCCGGGTACTAACAACCCGTACATATCTCCCATAAATTTCATTAAAATGTTATAGTTGATATTCGCCAGCAATATATCATATTTTCCGGTAATCGCATCAAGATTGTCTGCCTGCCATACTTTTACTTTCCTCATTCCGTTGGCCGCAATGTTTTCCAGTGTATTATTTACAGACCATTCATCGTAGTCGATCGCATCTATGGCTGCAGCTCCCATCATTTCCGCCAGGATAGCCAGGATACCGGTGCCGGTACCGAAATCAAACACCCTTTTGCCTTTAAAATCCAGCTGCTCCATGAGCTTTATCATAGAAGCGGTGGTAGCATGATGCCCGGTACCAAAAGCCATTTTAGGGGTAATAATAATTTCATGTACAGGCTGCGGGTCAAACGGCGGATGAAACTCCGCCCGGATACCGCAAAAGCTGTCCACCTGCACAGGCTGAAAATTGCTTTCCCATACGGCGTTCCAGTTAACCGGCAGTATGGTTTCTTTCGTATAGGTAACTCCGTGAGCATCCAACTGCTCCTGCAATGCGGCCTCGTCAAAATCAACGGCAGGAATGTAAGCGATCAGCGTGTCTGTTTGTTCTTCAAACCCCTCGTATTTCAGTTCAGACAATTGTGCGATCAGCAGGTCTGTTTGTGCAGCGGCGGCACGGATGGTAATGGCAATGTAAGACATAGGCCGCAAAGATAGCCATTAGCGGGGATTGTCCATCACTGTAAAGTGCCCTGTTCATCTCTTTAATATCAAAATTCATTATATTTGATTTTTAAATCATATCAAATATCCTATGAAAGCACTGTTCCTCCTGCTAACCGGCATTGGTTTGTCGCTGTCCGGAATAGCCCAAGTAATCAAAGTACGGCCTCCTGAACCTATCGCTGATTCCATCATTTATCAAACGGAAAATGTAACACTGATCTTCGACCGGAAGCATCTTACGGAATATATGGCAACCATGGATTCCACCCTCCGCAACAGTAAGTACAGCAATAAGGTATTTAACAGTGTGCAGTTTGCACACCTGAACGCCATAGATATGGGCAATCATTTCCGTAAGGCTTACTGTTACCTGGAAGATACCGCCAATAAGGACTTCAGCTACAGCACCGGTAAAATGAATATGCTATGGGCAGAAGACGGCGGTATTATGCTTCCCTATGTGGAAGAAATAATGCCGGACCTGCTGGCAGGAGGGGAAGTAAGGGTAATAGACAGAAGTACAAAGGCAATACAGCCGGCTTATAAAATGATTGCCGAGCCTGTTGATGGTACCAACTACCGCGTATTCCGCCTGAACAGCGGCCGGGAGATCTTCAGGGAAAGCACTTTCCGGGTGGAACAACTTACAAGAAGATAAAAACGGATCCATCATAAAACAGGAAAGCAGCCACCTGGGGTGACTGCTTTCTTTTTGTATTTAATTCCAGTTATCTGCTAGCTATAACAGCGCCTATTCGGCATCAAAGGTGGGCTCCTGTGGTTTTTCAGGACCAGCGTTGTAGTTTCCGCCGCCACGGTTGCCATCGCGGTTGAAATCACGCCTGTCGCCGCCACCGCGCCTGTCATCACCGCCACGCCTGTCGTCACGTGGACCACGTCTGTCGCCGCGATCACCACGGTCTCCGCGATCGCGGAAATCGCCTCTGTCGCCACGCTCTTCGCGTTCAGGTCTTTCCACATAACCTTCCGGTTTAGGCATGAGCACTTTACGGCTCAACTTAAACTTACCGGTTTTAGGATCAGTACCTGTCAGTTTTACTTTCACTTTTTCGCCTTCTGTCAATACACCTTCCATTGTTTCCAGGCGTTTCCAGGAAACTTCGGAGATGTGGAGCAAGCCTTGTTTACCAGGCATGAACTCAACAAAAGCGCCATAAGGCATAATGGATTTTACAACGGATTCATATACTTCACCTACTTCAGGTACGGCAATGATTCCTTTTACCCATGCCACTGCTTTATCGAGGCTTTCTTTCTGTGCAGAGAAGATGCTTACTTCGCCGGTTTCACCAACTTCTTCAATGTTGATGGTAGTACCGGTTTCGCGTTGGATCTCCTGTATAATTTTACCACCGGGTCCGATCACAGCGCCGATAAACTCACGGTCGATGATGATCTTTTCCATGCGTGGTGCATGTGGTTTTGGTTCAGGACGGGCTGCAGGTACCACTTCGTACATGGCTTCCACGATATGCAGGCGGCCTTTTTTGGCCTGGGCCAGTGCAGAGCGCATTACATCCATGCTTAAGCCGTCTACTTTAATATCCATCTGGATACCAACAATACCATCGCGGGTACCGGTTACTTTAAAGTCCATATCACCCAGGTGATCTTCATCACCGAGGATATCGGTTAATACCGCCCATTTACCGTCGGAAGCGCGGGAAATAAGTCCCATTGCCACACCGGAAACGTGTTTAGGTAAAGGTACACCAGCATCCATCAGTGCCAGGGAGCCGGCACATACGGTAGCCATGGAGGAGGAGCCGTTTGATTCAAGGATATCGGAAACCACCCTTACTGTGTAAGCGTAGTCGCTGCCCGGCATCATTTGCTTCAGGGAGCGCATGGCCAGGTTACCGTGTCCTACTTCACGACGGCCGGGGCCGCGCATCATCTTCACTTCGCCTGTAGAGAACGGAGGGAAATTGTAGTGCAGGATAAATTTGGAATAGTTGGAAACAGCAGCGCTTTCGATCAGCAGTTCATCTTCCGGGGTACCGAGTGTAACAGTAGTCAGGGACTGTGTTTCACCGCGTGTAAACAGGGCTGAACCGTGAGGGGAAGGCAGGATATCTGTTTCCATAGCCAGCGGACGTACCTGGTCCAGTGAGCGGCCATCCAGGCGAACGGATTCGTCCAGGATCATGTTGCGGATCACTTCTTTTTCCAGGTCGTGCAGGTATTCTTTTACCAGTGGCTGGTCTTCTTCCGGTAATTCGCCCAGGTGTTCTTTCAGTTCCTCGCCGATGGCAGCAAATGCATCGCTGCGATCGTGCTTGGCAGAAGCTGATTTGGCTACCTGGTAAATTTTATCTTTTGCAAAAGCTGCTACTTTTGCTTTCAGTTCTTCGTTCTGATGAGGTTGTGCGTATTCACGTTTGCCGGTTACACCTTTCAGGTCACGCAGTTCTTCCTGTGCTTTTACCTGCACTTTGATAGCAGCGTGTGCGGCTTCAATAGCAAGGATCAGGTCTTCTTCCTGGCACTCTTTACTTTCACCTTCCACCATCATGATATTCTTGTCGGTAGCACCGATGATGAAGTCCATGTCGGCTTTGGCCAGTTCGGTACGGTTAGGGTTGATCACCATTTTGCCGTCGATGCGGGCTACGCGTACCTCGGAAATAATTTCCTGGATGGGCACGTCGGAAACAGCCAGTGCAGCGGATGCAGCCAGGCAGGCCAGTGCATCGGGCATTACTTCGGGATCAGATGAAATCAGGCTGACGAGTACCTGTACTTCACACAAATAATTATCGGGGAACAGGGGACGCAGCGCGCGGTCAATCAAACGGGAAATAAGTACCTCGGAATCAGACAACCGGCCTTCACGTTTGAAAAAGGAACCAGGGATACGGCCGGCAGATGCGAACTTTTCCTGGTAATCAACAGTAAGGGGGAAGAAAGACTGGCCTGGTTTGGGTTCTTTATTTGCTACCACGGTGGCCAGCAATATTGAATTACCTAAACGCACCGTAACCGCGCCATCAGCCTGACGGGCCAATTTGCCGGTTTCGATGGTCACCATACGACCGTCTCCTATATCGAATTTCACTGAAATAGGTGTCAGATTCATAATAAAGTGAGGATTAATTAGATAACGTTATCCATTTCAAATCATCCGGATAACAAAACGTATACATACAAAAAAACTATTCCCAACCATATAAGTTGGGAATAGCGCTATAATTAAGTCATGGTTATTTCCTGATACCTAACTTCTCGATAAGGGCACGATAGCCTGTGAGGTTGGTTTTAGATAAATAGGAAAGCAAACGCTTTCTCTGGCCAACCATTTTCATCAAACCACGGTGGGTAGAAAAATCCTTTTTGTTTTGTTTCAGGTGACCGGAAATGCTGTTGATACGCTCAGTCAGCAGCGCGATTTGTGCTTCCACAGAGCCTGTATTTTTTTCGCTTCCACCAAATTCCTTAAAAATATTGGCTTTCTTTTCAACAGTTAAGTAAGACATCTTTAAAAATAATAAGTAATAATAATGTTTTTTGTCGCTATTTTTCCGGTGCAAAGGTAGTTCAAAAAATAGGAATTACCAATTAACCGGAAATTAATAATAAATGAGAAATAATGTAGATCTGTAAATTTTTCTTTCTCAACAACTCCTAAGAAGAAAAATTAACAGCTGCATTATCCGTTACATGCCCGTTTTCCGTACGCAGTACTCTCGACGGAAACTTCTGCAATACAATATAATCGTGGGTGGCCATCACTATGGCTGTGCCTTCCCGGCAGATACGGAACAATAACTGCATAATACCATCGGAAGTTTCAGGATCCAGGTTACCGGTGGGCTCATCCGCCAGGATCAGTTTCGGCGAATTTAGCATCGCACGGGCAATATCCACGCGCTGCTGCTCCCCTCCTGATAACTCATATGGCATCTTAAAACCTTTGGTACCCAATCCCACTTTTTCCAACACATCCGCGATCTTGTTCTCCATTTCCTTAGGGTCCTGCCAACCGGTTGCCCGGAGCGCAAATTTCAGGTTATCATGCACATTGCGGTCGGTTAATAACTGAAAATCCTGGAACACCACACCCAGATTCCGGCGAAGATACGGCACTTTTTTCCAATCCATCTTCTTCAAATCAAAACCTACTACCTGCCCTGTGCCATCATTTAAAGGTAAATCTCCATACAATGTTTTCAACAAACTGGATTTCCCGGTACCGGTTTTACCAATGAGATACACAAATTCACCCTTATTTACCGTGATGTTCACATCACCTAATATCAATGAATGGCCCTGGTATATACTGGCATT
>NZ_DATMTE010000045.1:0-4106 GCF_035564935.1 Chitinophaga sp.
ATCATCCACAATTAATTTATAAACATCTTCCGGAGCCGCCTGCATAGGTCTTAGCTGATCGGACTTCAAATCAACAGGCTCGGTAATCAAAGGAATGTTACCAAACATTTGCACCAGGTTGAAATAATACCAGGCACGTAAAAAATGAGCTTCACCCAGTAAGCTTTTGGCTTCTGCTGCATCCATGGAAATACCTGGTATTTTAGCGATGGAGAGATTAGCATTACTGATGCCCTTATAATAGTTTCTCCAGTAATTTTCTCCATAAGCATTATCCGCTGTATTGTGCAGGTCTTTTATAAAATAGCTGTTAACCGCCTGCCCGAGATCAGTAGCGGCCAACCCGGTGGCAAATTCGGTCATTGTCCAGGGACCACCGTTAAAATCACCGGACATCGGCTCCCGCAAACTGGCATAGATAGCGTTTACAGAGCTTCTTGCGTGTTCGGGTTTTGTAAAATAAGTATCCTCTGTATAGTTACTGGGATCTGTTTCATCTAAAAATTTCCGGCAACCGGTTATAAATAATGTTCCGGTTGTTAATACCAGCAATCCGTATTTTATTATTGTTGCTTTCATGATCTTTCATTTAAAGTTGGTACTATGTTATAATCCCACGTTAAGCCCCAGCATAAATACTCTTGGCTTTGGGTAATCGTATAAATTCAGCCCCTGGTCGAAAGGAGAACTGGAGTTGGAAACTTCAGGGTCATATCCTTTGTATTTCGTGACTAAGAAAAAGTTCTGCACGGAGGCATATACTCTCAGGCGACTGAGCTTTAAAGAAGAAGCCGTTGTTGATGGAAATACATATGCCAGTAACAGGTTACGGCCACGGATAAACGAACCGTCCGTTACTTTATGGCTGTCGTTATTAGTGGTGTAATACGCGTTGATGGGGCGTATTTGTGCGATAGGGGTGTTCTGGTTCGTTTCCGTCCACGCATTGAGCACGGTTTTATAGCTATTGGCAATACCCTGCCTGTCTTCAGCAGAATGTATACTTCTGTCCAGTACATCGTTGCCATACATAAACTGGAGGTCTACTGTCAGCGACCATGCTTTATACTGGAAGGTATTCAGGAAGGTACCGTACCCGGTTGGTATGCCTCTCCCGATAATAACCCTGTCTAAATCGTTTATGATGCCATCGTTATTGATATCCTTATATTTTACATCGCCGGGCAGCATATTGTATTTCTTTGCTTCCTCTGCTTCCTTGCTGCCCCAGGTGCCGAGATGTACTCTTCCGAAGAAAGAACCAACCGGTTCACCTACCCTGATGATACCGTTGCCGGAGGCTATATCACCATTGGCCAATGCAAGTACTTTGTTTTTATTGATGGAGATGTTGAAGGTAGTACTCCAGGAGAAGTGATCCGTTTGAATGTTGGTGGAGTTGAGGCCAAGTTCAACACCCTTGTTTTCCATACTTCCTACATTGGAGAAAATTTTATCGCGTCCGCTGGTATAGGGCAGTGGCGCGTCCAGCAGCATACCATCCACTTTTCTGCGGTACAGATCCAGTTCCAGGTTCAGCCTGTTGGAGAATAAACCGAGTTCAAGCCCGAAGTCCACCTGTTTTGTTTTCTCCCACTGTAAACCGGGATTGGCAATACGGTCAATACCAACACCGGAGTTACGTGCGCCGTTAAAAATTACGCTGTAATTTCCCAGGCCCGCAAGCGCCCGGTAGGCAGGGATTTCGGAGTTGCCGGTGGCTCCGTAGCTGGCACGTACTTTTAAATTGGATATAGCGGCAATGCTCTTCATGAAGTCTTCTTCCGTTACCCGCCAGGCGAGGGCAGCAGAAGGAAAGAAAGCATACTGGTTATCACTTCCGAATTTAGAAGAGCCATCCATACGCCCGGTGAAAGTGACTAAATATTTGTTGCGGAAACCATAGTTAACGCGGCCAAAGTAAGAGTTCAACCCGTTTGCTGTTCCTACAGAAGAAGGGGGCTGGGGGCTGGAACCCGCACCAAGATTATAATACCTGTAGTAGGAGTCGGTGAAACCTTCGGTGCTTGCCTGGTTTTCGAAACGGTCAATATGCTGCCAGGATACACCTGCCATAGCATTCAGGGAATGTACTTTTGCAAATTGCCTGTTGTAAGTAAGATAGTTTTCAAACTGCCAGGAATTGTACCTGTTGTTATTAACGGACGCATTTCCATTGTCTGAAATATATTGCATCCCTTTTGCGGCGAAATAATCTTCCCGCTGGTTAATGATATTCACACCAACAGTGGATTTCAATTCCAGTCCCGGCGCCAGGTGGATATTTGCATACACATTGCCGAGGAGGGTTTGGGTATGCAGGATAGATATCCTGTCGGCCGCTACTCTCAGTGGATTATCGCCACCTTCCATTCCGGGGTAGTCCCTGTTGCTGGCCCAGGTTCCGTCGGCATATTTTACCGGAATAATAGGCAATGCTTCCAACACCTGGCGCATCATGGTGATGCCGCCACCGTTAAGCTGGTCTACCTGTTTTTCCCGCTGATCTGTATAACTCATGGTGCCGCCCACTTTTAACCAGTCCTTTATCTGGCTGTCGTATACCAGCCGGCCTGCGTAGCGATCCTGCCAGGAACCGCGTGCCAGTCCTTCCTGGCTGCGATAGTTCAGAAAGGCGCCCATACTTCTTTTTTCGTCGCCATCTGTAAAGCCAAGCTGGTGATTTTGTGTAAAGGCCTTTTGAAATGTTTCATCCTGCCAATCTGTATCGTATAAAGGGTTTCCCTGTGCATCAAATAATTTTGGATTGGTGCGTTTGGTTTTTGGGTCGGTGTATTTCGTTCCGGTTGCCCATCCAACAGGATCATATTTTTGTGCATTTGCATAAGCCAGGTCTTCCACCGCCAGGAACTCTTTTGCATTGAGCAGTTCCAATTTTTTAGGCAGCACACCTATACTGAAATCCGGGTCGTAAGTGACCTTTCCTCCGCCTGAATTACCTCTTTTAGTGGTAACAAGGATCACCCCGTTTGCTCCCCTGGCGCCATAGATGGCTGTAGAAGAAGCATCTTTCAGTACTTCAATGGAAGCAATATCATTGGGGTTAAGATAATCAATAGGCGTACTGCCATTCCTCAGATCAACAGGATTTAATATCACACCATCAATTACATACAGGGGGTTATTGGAAACGCTCAGGGAGCTTGATCCTCGGATGCGGATGTTGGTTCTGCCACCTGGTCTTCCTGAGTTGGAAGATACATTCACCCCGGATACGCGGCCGGATAAACTTTGATTTAATGAAGAGGAAGGACGCTCCTGCAGGGTTTCCGCTTTAACAGTACCTACTGCCCCGGTCAGATCCGATTTTTTGGTTGTTCCATAACCTACCACTACTACTTCATCTATTTTTTTAATTTGCGGAACAAGTTTAATCAGCATATCAGTAGCCGTAACGCCTACTTCCTGTGTAATATAGCCGATATAAGAAACCATCAGCACAGCATCAGCGGGAACACCTTTAATGCTAAAGTTCCCGTCGACGTCTGTTGTTGTTGCCTTGTCGACATTTTTTACTTTAATGCTTACACCAGGTACGCCAACGCCATTCTCTTCCAAAACCTTACCACGTACGTCTATGAGTGATGCCTGCCGGTAGCCCGGTATTACCGGGTTTTTTGCATGGAGTGGCAATACTATTCCCATGAATAGGGCAAAGGTGGCATAAATGATTTTCTGGCGCAATGCCGGCGCCTTAAAAATCACCGTGGAAATGTGTTTCATAGTTAAAATGTTATTAGGTTAATTTGATCGTATCCTGTTTTTGGAAACATTACCAGGCAGCAACATTTAAATACGGAATTGTACAAGTAAGGGCGTCCAGTATCTATCCGGCAAATAATATTTGGCCAGATAGAATTGAATCAGGAAAATGCAGGTAGTATCACCTGCATTCAGTTGTACTAAATGCCCGGTAAAAACCCTCCAGGTAGCAATAATGGCCGCCTGTGCCGGTAGTGGCACGCTGTAAAGTGATTGCTGCTGCAGTTGCTACAGCGTAAATGCTGTCTATAAATCAGTGCCGTTTTTGGGTTGAATGATTTTGTTTTGTCGCAACGGCTGCGATAGTTGTTCAAATTTTGGTA
>NZ_DATMTE010000046.1:0-5019 GCF_035564935.1 Chitinophaga sp.
AATCATAACAAGCGCTTAATATTAAATTAAAAGTAGACTACTAAGTTTGCCAGAGAAATAATTAAGTGTGACGATAGTGGCACATTTAGATAAGCAAGAAAAACAGCTAGATGAAAGTATTGAAGTTACATCCTTTAATGACTATCTCCCTATTGCAGATGCAGATCCAGCGTTTGCTCTTTTGTAACGTGGCAGTGTATGTGCGCAATTCGCTGGCCAATACCTTTGATACATTAAAAGATGCCGGTTTTGAAGAGGACGTGCTGGTGGAGTTTCCGATCGATGAAACCCTCAGTTTGCGGGAGTTTGAGGAAGAAGTGGAAGAACGGTTTAATTTTTCACTGGAGTTGTGCAATAAGGACAACAAACCCTTCATGAACAAAAGTCAGCATTTATTCCAGATTGCCTGCCCGGTATCGGACTGGAAAACTGAGCGTAATTACCAGCTGGATATTTCACTCGATATGCTGAAAAATAATAATCGTCAGTCGCCGCAACAGAACATGTGGTAATCTTTTTTCCTAGTTAACCCAGGCTATCTCCTTTTCTACTGTCAGCAACTTCCTGCAAGCCTTTTATCAATTAACATTCTGGTAACGCTCCGTTAACACTGCGGTAATTTAATGCCAATAGTTTTGCGATCAATATTAAAACGGGATTAGAACCGTATTAAAACCTGATTAAAAAATTACTGTGAAGCAACTATCTACTGTACTTATCTGGGCACTATTGCTGTGCTGCTCCTTTGCCAATGCCTCCTTTGCAGCTGATCCGGCTAAGATTACCGGTAAGGTAACCGATAAAAAAACAGGTGAGCCTATTATCGGGTTAACCATAGTAGTAGCTGGTACAGGTAAGGGGGCAGTAACAGATGTGGAAGGAAGGTACCAGATATTGGTAGATCCGGGCACTTATACCCTGGAGTTCAAATTCATGGGATACCAGACAAAATCAGTATCTGAAGTAGTAGTGAGTGCAGGCAAACCCACCTATCTGGATATCGTGATGGAGGAACGGAGTTCTAAAAGCCTGAAAGAAGTGGTGATCACCGGAACGGCTAAACAGGAAACTATTAATTCGCTGCTTACCCTTCAAAAAAATACTAACACTGTAGCACAGGTGGTATCTGCAGAAGCTATCCGCAAATCGCCCGACAGAAATACCGGGGAAGTACTGAAAAGAGTATCCGGTGCATCTTTACAGGAAGGCAAATACCTGGTTGTGCGTGGACTGGCAGACCGGTATAACCAGGCTACTGTAAACGGTGCCCTGTTGTCGAGCACAGAACCCGACAGGAAAACATTTTCGTTTGACCTGTTCCCTTCCAATATTGTTGAGAATATCGTAATTAACAAAGCTGCTGTACCTGAGTTGCCTGCAGAATTTGCAGGTGGGCTGGTGCAGGTAAATACAAAAGATATTCCTTCTGAAAACTTCCTGACGGTATTGGCCGGTACCGGCTTCAATACCATGTCGGCCGGAAAGGATTTTTATACCTATAAAGGCGGCAACAACGACTGGCTGGGTATAGATGATGGCACAAGGAAATTGCCATCCGCTTTTCCGTCTTCCAAAGCCGGTTATGATCAGTTGTCTGCAGCAGATAAAATTGCAGTATCCAAGTCATTCCCTGATATATGGTCGGTAAATACTAAAAATACGCCGCTTAATTCCAATTTCCAGATTGCCGGAGGTATCAATAAAGGGAAAGAGGGCAATCGTTTTGGCGCTGTATTGTCGCTGAGCTATAACCGCAACAACCGGAATTTCGAAACTTATCGTACCGACTTTGATAACGACGGATCAAGGATCTATAATTATAATGATAAAAAATCCACGCAGAATGTATTGTGGGGTGGATTGGCTAATCTGTCTTACCAGTTCGGCAAGAATAAGATCAGTTTTAAGAATTTGTATAGTGTGAACTCCACAGTGGCAACCACTGTGAGAAATGGTAACGATATTCCTTCTGAAACAGATGTACGTGCTTATGAACTGGGTTTCAACAGCAATCGCATTTACACTTCCCAGTTATCAGGAGAGCATTTCTGGGAGCGTACAAAAGTGAAGATCAAATGGAATGGTAGTTATACCAGTATGAAGCAGGATATACCGGATCTTCGCCGTTTAGGTTATAACAGCCCTGCCGGTAAGGATGATTTCTATGCCAATATATCTTCGGGTGGTTCTGCTACGCTCACTGGTTCCGGCCGTTTCTATTCCAAGCTGAATGATAATATTTATGGTGGTATCGTGGATCTGAGCCGGTTTGTCAAAATCGGAGGCCGGCAACAGCAGGTGAAAATGGGTTACCTGATCCAAAGCAAAGAACGTGGCTTTACCCCCCGGGCACTGGGTTATACTCTTTTTGACCCTAGTGATCCTTATGCACATGATCTGGTACGCTTAACCCCGGATAAAATATTTGCCTCTGAAAATTTCACCGACCGGTTATTGCGGATGGATGAAATTACCAATACGCCGGATGCCTATGGCGCCAATGCATTGCTCAATGCGGGTTACCTGCAATTCGACAACAGCATATATGATAACTGGCGCCTGGTATGGGGTGTGAGGGTAGAAAATTTTGACCAGTCTATTAAATATAACCAGAACGGTCCGCAGAATAATAAAACCAAAGTAACGGATATCTTACCCTCTCTGAACCTGACTTACCTGCTGAATGCAAAAACCAATATCCGCTTCAGCGCATCTCAAACGGTTATCCGTCCTGAGTTTCGTGAACAGGCTCCCTTTGCCTTTTACAACTTTGACCTGATGGCTACCGAATCCGGTAACTCCAACCTGAAGAGAAGTAAGGTAACTAACGTGGATCTTCGCTACGAACTGTATCCCCGCTCCGGAGAGGTACTAACTATTGCCGGTTTCTATAAACACTTTGAATCTCCTATTGAGAGATTCTATAATAGTGGCGCAGGTTCTGTAGGCCTAACCTACCTGAATGCTCCTAAGGCCAATAGTGCGGGGGCTGAGCTGGAATTTAGGAAGAATCTTGATTTCCTGAACCCAAATAATGCTGCGTTCTGGCATTCATTTACCGTGTTTTCCAATGTTGCCTACATCTATAATAAAGTTTCCTTCGAAAAGGATAAAGTGCTGAAGGACCGGCCTATGCAGGGCCAGTCGCCCTATGTGGTAAACGTGGGATTACAGTTTGAAAAAGAAACCACCGGTACTGTAGCAAACGTACTGTTTAACCGAATTGGCAGAAGGATCTTTATTGTGGGTAATGACACTGAACCCGATGTATATGAAGCCCCAAGATCCTTACTGGACTTCATGGTATCTCAAAAGGTTTTCCATAAAGGAGAAATTAAGCTGACTGTAAGCGATATCCTGAACCAGTCTGCCAACTTCTACCAGGACAACAACGACAATGGCAAGTATGATAAAACATCAGACTTTTTGAGAATAAGTACCAAAGGCGGTACCAACGTCAATCTTTCTTTCTCTTACAAATTCTGATAAAGAGAGGATTAATAATTAGGAATAATAGATTTTAAAAACTGCATTTAATTTCAATCCATCTGACATGAAAAAGATTCTGTTTCCTGTAATGTTCTTAGCTGTGATCATGGCATCATCCTGTGGTAAAGACGACGATCCTACAACTCCGCCACCGACGCAGCAAGTAGACATGACAAAAGCTACAATTGAAAGAACCAGCAATGACAGCGAATTTAAGGAAGCTCCTGAAACACTGCCAAAACAAATCACTTCCAACACTGTTTTAAAAACCGGTAAAACTTACCTGCTGACTGATTTCACTTTTGTATTGAATGGTGCAACTATTAAAATAGAGCCAGGCGTTACCATTAAAGGATCTAAATCCCCAAGTAAAGGTGCGCTGATCATCACCAGAAATGGTAAAATTGATGCACAGGGTACAGCCGCTGCTCCGATTGTGTTTACTTCCAGTCAGGCTACACCTAACAGTGGCGACTGGGGTGGTATCATTCTGCTGGGTAATGCACCCAACAATGGCGCTAAAGATGGCGTTGCAGGTTTGCAGGCTGTTGAAGGCGGTGTGAATGAAACTGCTACTGGTTATGGTTTACATGGTGGTACCAAAGCAGATGACAACTCCGGTATAATGAAATATGTAAGGGTGGAATATCCTGGTATTGCCTTCGCAGTAAACGATGAAATCAACGGTGTTACTTTTGGTAGTGTAGGCTCCGGTACAACTATTGACTATGTTCAGGTAAGTTATTCAGGTGATGATTCTTTCGAATGGTTTGGCGGTACAGTGAACTGCAAACACCTGATCTCTTATCGTGCTACTGACGACGATTTCGATACAGATAACGGCTTCTCCGGAAAGATCCAGTTTGGTTTGGTGCTGCGTGATGCTGCCATTGCTGATTTCGGTCCAAGCGGTGCATCCAATGGTTTTGAGTCTGATAACGATGCTGAAGGTACTACCAAAACTCCGCAAACTTCTGCTATTTTCAGTAACATGACTATTGTTGGTCCTTATGCTAATGCCACTGAGGCTACTACTGCAGCTCCTTACAAAAGAGGTGCGCATATCAGAAGGAACAGTAAAATATCTGTATTCAATTCTGTATTTGTAGGATGGCCTGTTGGTTTGTTCCTGGATGGTACACTCACAGAAGCCAGCGCTACTTCCAATGCACTGGAGTATAAAAATAACACGATTGCAGGTTGCCCGCTGGTAGTAGCACCGGGTACTGCTGCGTTTAATTCCCTGACCTGGTTCAGCACCGCTGCATTTGCTAATAAAACATTGGCTGCTATTGCGGATGTAAAACTGACCAATACAGGTTATACTACTTTTGATCCAGCCCCTGCAACCGGTTCTCCGCTGCTGGCTGGTGCGGATTTCAGTAGCGCAAAATTAGGTGGTGGCGCCTTTACTACTACTACCTATGTTGGTGCAGCAGCAGCAGGTGATACCTGGTTTAAAGGCTGGACCAAATTTGTGAACAAATAGTATTTATTTAAATTTCATAAACTGTAATCTTAGGCCGCCCG
>NZ_DATMTE010000047.1:0-5674 GCF_035564935.1 Chitinophaga sp.
CGGGTTCCTTCGCCAATGGTAAGTTACAGATCAGTGTAGACATTAACGGTAATCTCCACAACAAAGTGGTAGACGCCCTGGAAAATAGCATGTCGGTGGAACATACCCACGATTAAGCTGCAAAATCTCTTAAATAACGGATCTGTGGGGAGATAGACTGTGAGCATCTCTCTGCAGATCCGTTATTTATTTTACTACCTGATATTGATCTCCGCGTATACGGCAAAATGATCGGAAGCATATCTTCCTTCCCAGGTTTCGGAGATACTGGCATGTTTCAGAACATCATATTTCCCTTTGAGAAAAATATAATCAATGGGCTGGTCATCCGCTTCTGCAATATTCCATCCGTTGAAAGTACCGGCAGGACCAAAGTGCGGTGTTTTACTGATTGCCTTGCTGTCTGTTAAATGCAGCGGATCACCGGAGTTCATAATAATCTGAATGGGTTCATCAGATGGAACGGCATTGAAATCGCCGGTAATAATAGCCGCATCTTTCCCGGTGATCTGATGTACTTTTTGCAGCAGTAATTTCGCGCTTTCCCTGCGTGCAATTTTCCCCATATGATCAAAGTGGGTATTGAAATGGTAAAACATTTTATTCGTTTGCTTATCCCTGAACTTTCCCCATGTCACTATGCGGGTGCAGGCGCCGTCCCATCCTATGTGCCCCGCTACTGTTGGGGTTTCCGACAGCCAGAAAGTTTCGCTCTTTAATAGTTGTAAACGGGTGGTATCGTAGAATATAGCGGAAAATTCGCCTTTTGTTTTTCCGTCATCCCTGCCCACACCAATCGCTTTATACTGTGGTAATCTTTGCTGAAGATCCTGCATCTGGTCATTCAGCGCCTCCTGTACACCCAACGTATTTGCACCAAGGAACAGGATTTCCGATGCTACTTTGTCTTTCCTGTTGGGCCATGCATTGGCGCTGTCGTCCGGGTTATTATAGCGTATATTGAAAGTCATTACCTTCAACGGAACCTGTGCTGCAAGGGAACTCACCAGCAGGCCGCAGAGGGCTGTCAGCCATAGTATTCTCATACAATTCAATTTTAGCCTGTAAAAATAGCATGGAAGAAGATAAATCCTAACGCCGGGGAATAATTTCTTATCTCCGGAGTGTTCCTATTAATGGGTATATTGATTCAGTTGGAGGATGATATCAGGGTCGGGGCAGTTTTGCAGGTATTTTTCTTTTTCACTGTAACGGCATACACCGGGATAATCTCCGCGAAAACCCTGCATATCTTCAATTACCTGGAAATGCAGGTGTGGCGGCCATCCTCCGTTTTCGGCCGGAGTACCAAAATGGGCCAGTGGCTGCCCGGCCGTAATGGGCATATTTTCATATAATCCCTGCAGGTTGGAAATACTGAGATGCCCGTACAGCGTATAAAAAGTATATCCGTCGAGCTGGTGCTGTAATATAATGGTGGCGCCATAATCTCCGAAATGGTCGTTAAAACGGAAACTATGTATATGGGCATTCATAGGTGCATACAGGCGGGTACCGGTTTCTCCCCATACATCGATCCCCAGGTGTAAACGGCGTGGCTCTTCCCCGGCGTCAAAATGTGGGCTTACTGCGTAAATGGTACGGTGTTCCGCATAGCCGCCAATACCAAGCCGGCAGCCGCTCTGTTCCAGCGTATTGTCTATATACCTGCTAAAGCGGTTAATGTCCTGGAGTATGTTTTTAGTGAGTGTAGTGTTATTGGCGGTGAAATCCATTACCAGCAGGGATTCATGATCTCCCAAAAGCGGAATAACCGGCTTGAAGGCGGACTGGTGTTTCTTTAAAACCTCCTGTAACATATTTTGTAAGGCTTGACTTTCGTCTAAATATAAATATTAATTTGTGTATTAAATAATGCTGGTCATTTGCAGTTCCCCGTTTACATCAATTTGTTTTCCTTACACCTTCCGCTGCACGCGGTAACGGAAACCCTGGGCATGTTTATCGGCTTCCGCTATTTTTTATTCCTGCGTAAGCGGCAGGGCGACCGGATCGGCAATAGTAATCGTATTTGGGCCATTATAGGCGCCATTTTCGGCGCTTTGCTGGGCAGCCGGTTATTAGGGGCGCTGGAAAATCCACCAGGCCTGTACCAGGCCGATAACCTGTTATTTTACATCTATCAGAATAAAACCATCGTAGGAGGGCTACTGGGGGGCCTTATCGGGGTAGAGCTGACCAAAAAAGCAGTGGGTGAGCGGCATTCTACCGGCGACCTTTTTGTGTATCCGCTGATATTGGCCATGATCATAGGGCGTATAGGCTGCTTTACCATGGGTATTTATGAAGAAACCTACGGACTGCCCACTTCATTACCCTGGGGCCTTGATTTGGGCGATGGCATCCCCCGGCATCCTGTATCTCTCTATGAAATTATTTTCCTGGTATTGTTATGGCAGATGCTAAGAGCTGCCAGCCGACGTTACCCCCTCGCAAATGGCGCCCGGTTTAAACTTTTCATGACCGGTTACCTGCTGTTCCGTTTCGGACTCGATTTTATCAAGCCAGGGTACCGTTTTGCCTTCGGCCTGGGATCTATACAGCTGGCCTGTTTGGCAGGATTGCTTTATTATTTGCCGGTAATTATTTTTCCATCACGACTAACACAAAAACAATATGCCTGAAAAAAATTACACCTACTACGATTTTACGCTCAGTATCTGTAGTACCTGTTTACGCCGCGTAGACGCCAAGGTGATATTTGAAGATGAAAAGGTTTTTATGATGAAGCATTGTCCGCATCATGGAATGGAAAAAGTATTAATCGCCACTGATATCAGTTATTACAAAAATACCCGGAACTATAACAAGCCATCCGAAGCGCCGCTTAAAACCAATACCAACACGCATTATGGCTGCCCTTATGATTGCGGCCTATGCAAGGATCATGAGCAGCATTCCTGCCTAAGCGTAATTGAGGTAACCGACCGCTGTAACCTTACCTGTCCTACCTGTTACGCTATGTCGTCGCCGCATTATGGCCGGCACCGCACCCTGGAAGAAATAGAACAGATGCTGGATATCATCGTGGAAAATGAAGGACAACCGGATGTGGTGCAGCTCAGTGGGGGAGAACCCACTATCCATCCCCAGTTCTTTGAAATACTGGATATCGCCAAACGTAAGCCTATAAGACATCTTATGATCAATACCAACGGCGTGCGTATTGCAAAAGACAAGGAGTTCACCGCCCGCCTGGCTACCTATATGCCGGATTTTGAGGTGTATCTGCAGTTCGACAGTTTCAGGCCCGAAGCGCTGGAACGCATGCGGGGAAAAGATCTTACAGATACCAGGAAACAGGCGCTCGAGAATCTTAATGAAGTAAACCTCAGTACTACGCTGGTAGTTACCCTGCAACGCGGCGTGAATGAAGACGAAATGGGCGCCATTATCGACTATGCCCTGAAGCAGCCTTGTGTTCGCGGTGTTACATTCCAACCGGTACAGGTGGCAGGCCGTACTGATGGCTTTGATCCGGCCACGGATCGTATTACGCTGACAGAAGTCCGGCAGCGCATCCTGGAGCAATCACCGATCTGGAGCGATCATGACATTATCCCGGTTCCCTGTAACCCCGATGCCCTGGCAATGGCCTATGCACTCAAAATTGACGGACAGGTGTACCCGCTCACCCGCTATGTAGATCCGGCGGTATTACTGAACAACTCAAAAAATACCATCGTGTATGAGCAGGATGAAAGGCTGCATCAGCACATCCTGAAAATATTCAGTACCGGCATTTCTACCGATGCGGCTGTAAATGATATGCAATCGCTGCTTTGCTGCCTGCCACAGGTACAGGCTCCCGGGCTCGACTATACGAACCTGTTCCGCATCGTGATCATGCGCTTCCTGGATGCGTACGATTTTGATGTGCGCGCTATCAAGAAATCCTGTGTGCACATTGTTCATAAAGATGGCCGCATCATTCCGTTTGAAACCATGAACCTGTTTTATCGTGATGATAAAGAATCATATTTGAAGCAACTCCAGGAAGAACGGGCATTTACCCCCATTATTTAAATGATGATGTATGAATGAATTTTTCAGAAACGTACTGCTGTTTACACTTATCCCACTTGGTATTTTCCTGCTGATGTGCGTTACGGGCGATGAAGGCATTCTAATGGCAGGGATCCTGGCCATGGTATTGGTTGGGGCATACTTTATAATTGGGCTTATCCTGATCATTGCCAATAAAAACCAGGTAGGGAAGGCGATGTTGCTTTCATCAGGAATTATTTTACTGGTGGGATTATCTACCTGCGGGATTATTTTAAGCGGATTGAGTATCAGGTAAGATAAGTACATGAAGAATATTCTAAAACATGCGGTGCTGGCGTCATTGCTTCCACTTGTTTTTTATGCGTATAATATTATTGAAGTAGCGCTTACATGCTATCGGTACGGTATAAAAAAGGCTGTCATGCTATCTGCATAACAGCCTTTTTCTATAATTCAGGCGGGTGCCTATATCACCACGTTGATCATCTTCCCTTTTACAATAATCACTTTTTTAGGCGCTTTCCCTTCCAGCCATTTCTGTACCACCTCACTGGAGAGTACTTCCTTCTCAATGTCCGGGATAGCCGCATCCAGTGGGAATCCCATTTCAGAGCGGGTTTTACCGTTGATCGCAATCGGGTAATTGAAGGCGCTTTCCCTGGTATACTGCTCTTCAAATACCGGGTAAAGTGCATTCAGGATGCTTTCATTATTGCCTATATACTGCCACAGCTCTTCACACAGGTGAGGCGCATAGGGGGTGAGCAGGATCAGCAATGGTTCCAGGATGCTGCGTTTATGACAACGCAGCGTAGCGAGTTCATTTACACAGATCATAAACTGGCTTACCGCTGTATTGTACGAGAAGCTGGAAGTATCATGGTCTATTTTCTGAATGGTTTTGTGCAGTATTTTCAGCTCTTTCGGTGTGGCTGGTTGCTCATTAACAAGGATACCTTTTTGCTCATCGGCAAACAGGCGCCACAGTTTTTTCAGGAAGCGGTGCACGCCTTCAATACCTTTGGTATCCCATGGTTTGGATTGCTCTACCGGGCCCAGGAACATTTCGTACATGCGGAAAGTATCAGCGCCGTATTTTTCTACCAGTTGATTGGGGTTTACGGTATTGTACTTGCTTTTGCTCATTTTTTCAACCTCTGTTCCACAGATGTATTGTCCATCTTCGAGAATGAAAGTGGCATTATGGTAATCCGGTTTCCATTTTGTGAAGGCTTCTGTATCTAACGTTACACCATCAACGAAGCTCACATCTACATGAAGCCTGTCTGTTTGATAGCTATCCTTCAATCCCGCAGAAACAAATTCATTTGTACCATGAATACGATATACAAAACGGGATGAGCCCTGGATCATCCCCTGGTTGATCAGCGACTTAAACGGTTCATCAAAACCAATATGACCCAGGTCGTACAGCACTTTGGTCCACATGCGGGAATAGAGCAGGTGCCCTACGGCGTGTTCGGTACCGCCTACATATACATCTACCTGGTTCCAGTAATCGGTGGCTTTACGGTCGGCAAAGGTTTTATCATTGTGCGGATCCATATAGCGCAGGAAGTACCAGCTGCTGCCGGCATAGCCGGGCATGGTATTGGTTTCACGCTTCACGCCGGGAGCCACATTC
>NZ_DATMTE010000048.1:0-2846 GCF_035564935.1 Chitinophaga sp.
CTTATATAGACGTTAAAGAAATGTAAAATTTTCAGAATGAATTGAAAATTTTGAAAGAAAAAATGTTTGAAAAATTACTGTGGGGAGATGAGAAGCGGGATTTATCCGGAGAAAGCTTTTTGGAAAAAGAGCGGGGATAGGTTGATAAAAGAGCGGAAAGGGGAAAACGGACAGGAAGCAAATTCCATAAAACGGATAAAGATATATGCCTCATACTTATCCCATACTTCTCAGTAGCTTAGGACTAGTGTATGTGTCGCATTTCTCATACAGGCACCATACACTCCCCATACACTCCCCATACACTCCCCATACACTCCCCATACACTCACCATACACTCACCATACACTCCCCATACACTGTGCATACACTCCCCACCGTCTGTCTCGTCCTAATATAGCTATACAGGTTAAGAAATAATCCTGAAATTGTTTTACAGTCTGTCATGTAAATCCTGATTTTACTTTACACTGTCATATGGCAGAGCTGGTTGCCTGATGTTTTTTATAATTCTTCCATCTTTTTTTAAGCTGCCGGTTGAGTTATGTGCCTGCAAAGGAGTTAGGTAATCACAACTATCTCATCACTTCGGCGCCCTGCGGTACAGGTAAAATGCCAATCCCCCGAACAGCATATTCGGAATCCACACTGCCAGCAGCGGGTTCAGGTCCGCTTTTACGGAAAACACGGTGGCGAACTGCAGGAATATAATATAACTGGCACTGATAACGATACCTACTGCCAGGTGTAGTCCACTTCCTCCCCTTACTTTTTTGGCGGCAATAATGCCCCCGATCAGGGTGAGGATCACCACGGCAAAAGCAGCTGAAGTTCTCCTGTAGTACTCTACCCAATAGGTATTAAGCCCTTCCGCCCCGCGGATGCTTTCCCGCTGGATATACCGCCGGAGATCGGGAGTGGTCATGGCTTCCTGGAGGTTTTTCTCTTCCACCAGGTCTTTTGGTACCAGTGGTATTTTGAGCAGGGTATCCTGTTTGCTGATCCAGGTTTCTTTTAACCCGTTCATAGTGCGCATGGATACATAGTCCAGTTTCCATTTTTTTGTGGTGGAATCCCAGCTGATACGGTCGGCCTTTAGTTTAAAGGTCATGTTTTGCTTATCCACAACAGACAGCACAAAGTTACTTCCGCTTTTATAGTTGGGATCGTAGGTACCAAAGGTGACGTAGGTGAAACTATCGATACGGGTGGTCCGGTCGTATTGTGATTTCTCGTCGTCGTGACTGTGGAGGTATTTGTTTTCAAAGCCGGTACGGATGCGGTTGGCGTTGGGCACCACCCAGTAGTTAGCCAGCCAGAGCACTCCACCGAACAGGAATGCGCCCATCCAGTAGGGACGCAGAAAACGGCGAAAGCTTACGCCGGAAGCCAGGATAGCGATGATTTCCGAGCGGTAGGCCATCTTGGAAGTAAAAAATATAACCGACAGGAATATAAACAGCGGGAACAGTAAAGCGAGGATGTGGGGTATAAAGCCGAAATAATAATCCACTATAATTTCATGCAGCGACAGGTGGTGCTTCATGAAGTCGTCCACCTTTTCCGTAGTGTCGATCACTACAGAAATCAATAGGAATATCATCAGGGAGTAAATGAAAGTACCTATGAGCTTGCGTAAAATGTACCAGTCAATTTTAGTCATGACCCCAAAGATATTAGTTTATTTTATAGTGCGGACTTTTACAGCCGTGTTTTCAGCTGTTCGATCATCCCCGTTTTCCAGGAGGAGAAGGTACCGGCCAGTATTTGTTTACGGGCTTCCTTCACCAGTTCCAGGTAAAATGCCAGGTTGTGGATACTGGCTAATGTCATGCCTAAAATTTCCCCGGCTACAAACAGGTGTCGCAGGTATGCTTTTGAGTAGGTGCTGGTAGCAAAGCAGGGACTGTTGGCATCGATGGGGTTAAAGTCGGTGGCCCATTTTTTATTGCGGATATTCACTACCCCGTTCCAGGTGAACAACATGCCGTTACGGCCATTGCGGGTGGGCATCACACAGTCGAACATATCGATACCGAGGGAAATATTCTCCAGGATATTCCAGGGAGTTCCCACGCCCATGAGGTAACGGGGTTTATCGGCTGGCAGTGATTCACATACCAGTCCGCACATTTCGTACATCTCATTTTCCGGTTCTCCTACACTGAGGCCACCAATGGCGTTACCGGCGCAGTTGCGGGAAGCGATATACTCAGCCGAGGCTTTACGGAGATCTTTATAGGTGCTGCCCTGCACAATAGGGAACAGGGTTTGCTCGTGACCGTATGCGGGTTCAGTATCATTGAGTCGTGTGATGCAGCGGTCGAGCCAGCGGTGCGTGAGCTCCATCGACTTACGTGCATAGCGGTATTCCGACGGGTAGGGCGGGCATTCGTCAAAGGCCATAATGATATCGGCGCCAATGGTGCGCTGGATATCCATCACATTTTCGGGAGTGAAAAGGTGGCGGGAACCGTCGATATGCGATTGGAACACTACGCCTTCTTCCTTGATCTTACGGTTGGCTGCCAGGGAAAATACCTGGTAACCGCCGCTATCGGTAAGGATAGGTCGGTTCCAGCCATTGAATTTATGTAAGCCCCCTGCAAGTGATAATACTTCCAGGCCGGGTCTTAAGTACAGGTGATAGGTATTGCCTAGAATGATCTGGGCCTGTACATCTGCACGCAGCTGCTCCTGTGTAACAGCTTTTACGCTGCCCACAGTGCCTACCGGCATGAAAATGGGTGTTTCTATTTCCCCGTGGGCGGTGGTAATTTTCCCTGCCCTGGCATTACTGCCGCTGTCTGTAGTTATCAGTTCAAAATTCACTCGTCGGTATTTC
>NZ_DATMTE010000049.1:0-2539 GCF_035564935.1 Chitinophaga sp.
GGCTTAATCTTTAAATAAATCCGGTTTTGTATTAACAGTTAAGATTCGATTAACACTTTCCTTATTTATACCCGTTATTATTGCATTATAAGATTGATATGATGAACGGCTATACCCGTTAAGATATATATAAAATTTTCATTTACTATCGTTGTGAATATTATCTCCCCGTGGTTTTTACCATGGGGATTGTTACCATCTAAAAATCTAATTATGAACCGTCCTGTGATAAAGCAGCTGCTGCGTAACAGCTGTATTTTTCTGATGCTGGCAGGAACAGCTGCAGCACAATCTTCCACCGTTATTATGGGCAAGGTACTGGGTCACCCTGTGCAAAAGGTGTCATTGACTTACTGGTATGATCCGGGTATTTCCCCTGCCATTACGCAGGATACCTTACTAAAAACGGATTCTTTCTATTTCCGGATACCGCTGCCAGTGGGGAGGGAAATATTTTTTTATGCAGATGCCGGTAGCGGATATAACTTCTATGGGATGATCAGGGGAGGAGATAGTTTGCAGTTGATGATGCAGGGCGACAGTATCCGGTTTGGCGGCAGCGGTGCAAAGTTGAACAGGGCTGTGTATGAGGCCAGGCGCGCCCAGTTGCGTATAGCAGTTCCTGCATCATCTGATGCGTTGCAGCTGGCGGCAGCGTACCGGCAGCAATTGCAGGCTGGTAACGGGGGGATGGCCTTGTACCGCGACAGCCTGAATGCAGCCTCCTGGGCGGTAACCAGGGCACATGTGCTTGGGGAAGCAGCCACCGGGCTTGTAAGCACTTTATGGAAGATACCGCCTGCGCCGGATAGTACGCTGGAAGAAAGACAGGTACTTTTTTATAAAGAAAACATATTGCCTGCATTGCCGCAGGCGCTTCTTCCGGATACAACAGTAATGCCTATACGTTATTTGAGTTACCTGCTGCATAAGGCGGAGGCAGATTATTTTATCCGGCACCGTTATGAATGTAACAACAGGGCGATTTACGAATGGCTGAAAATCCACTACAGTGGCCGGTTGCGCGACAAGCTGCTGGCGCATTCATTAACGCTTGGTTTTGCCGCCGGCAATCCTGCCGAAGAACAGGAGTGGTGCGTACGCGATTACCTGGAACTAGTGCAGGATGAAACCTGTAAACAGGCTATTGCAAAGCTTTACGGGCGATCCAGGAAAGGGATCAGTAAAGGCGTAGTAGCCCCGGTTTTTAGTTTCCCCGATGCAGAAGGAAAGTTAATAAGCCTGCGGCAATTCAGCGGAAAGGTAGTGCTGCTGCATTTCTACAGCGGATCGGTTCCGGCATTGCATGCGCTTACAGAAATAAAAGACTGCTTCAATAATGCTGTTACATTTGTGAACATCTGCTGCGACGGCTTTGCTGCAAAGGATTTGCCGGGATGGATATGGCGGCTGGATGATCAGCATCGCGAGTTGCTTACGCAATACAGTATTAGTAAGTATCCCTCATTTATTGTTGTTGGAAAGAATGGAAAAGTATATGCTACACGTCCGCCGGATCCTGCAGTAGATCACGGTACAGCCCTCGCCAACATTATCTATGAAGCATTATTGCAGTGAGTATTTTTTGTGTATAAGCCAATAAAAACAATGCGGAAACGTTTAGTAAAAGTACGCAGCTAACCCGCATCAGCGCCATTGTTCCGCAGCTAAATTTTCGAAAACCCGTTTAAACCAGATTGTTAATATTTACGTTTAAATATATATATGATAATGCTGGTTTAATAAAGACACAAATCGTATATTCAGTAAATAACCGTTAAGACCCCTCTATGCCACATGCCAAAGCGTTATTTTGACAGACTACAGACCATTGATTACCTCATCAGGATCAAAGGGACCGGTAAGCCCGCTCAGTTAGCCAAGCGGCTTCGTATTTCCGAAAGAACACTCTATGAATTCCTCAAAATGATGAAGGAGTTAGGTGCTCCCATTGAGTACGACCGGTACAAAGAAAGTTACTTCTACTCAGAAAAAGGCGGCTTCAATGTCAGGTTTTCGAAAAACCTGATCGCTGTGAGTACGATGTTCCTTTTATGCTTCCTTATTTGGTAAACATGGTCCGCGCACCGACCAGTTAACCGGCTTCCCTGTTAGCTCTCCCTGCGCCCGCGCCGCCCTTTCAGGGCCTTAGATCTGCTGCACAGCTGCATGGCAGTTGTTCCTGGATCTTTTATGTAATCTTCCATGACTGGTGGACTGGGAAAGTATTGTCTTTCAGGACAGCTACTTTAACTGTCCACCTTTCTTTTTCCAAAATACTTAACATTCGGTTAACTGTTATCATCACAAATAAGGTCAAATTTACGGTTGTCAGCTTTTTGATAAAATCTTATGCGAATAATAACTTTTTTTCATAACGCGGTTTAGATTAGATTTTAGATTATACGCGGGTTTCTGTTCAGTCACCTGCCCTGTTTAAATCGTCTGTTTCCGTGGCAACTGACTCAGGTAAATTTACGTATCCTTATTTGACCAAAATAAACCCTATGGTACTAAACTGTATTATTTTGGGTAATGA
>NZ_DATMTE010000050.1:0-4888 GCF_035564935.1 Chitinophaga sp.
CCCGGAAGTTTCCAATGACCATGCATATGTAACACTCCCTTACTCAATCCCTTTATAATCTGCGAGCAAAGTTCGGGGTTATTCCATACGGCAGATTCCCGGCCAAGCACCTTTTCAATAAGGGTATCAAAATTAGTAGTAAGAACCGGTAACTTCAGCGCACCAATGGCCTCAATCAGCTCCCTGTTCTTTACAGTAAATTTGCCAATAGTTGCTTCCAGCCAGGTTTGTAAAACGCCTTCTCCCCGTTTTCTGAACCTGTCCATAACCTGGGTAGCTACATTTAACTTATCATATACATCTCCCTCTTCAAGATCACGGTATCTTCTTTCTACCCATTTTTCATCAAGACTATCAGGAAAATGACTTTTGCAAGTCGCAACACCATTACGTAACAGCCCATCCCACCCAGCTAATGAATCATGCGTAGTGGCTAGTGAAACTCCTGCTCCTACAACCAGAACAGCCTTCTTGCTGCGAATGGCATTTTCAAAATTTTTCATATGTAAAATTGTTTTGCTCCCGCCTTATGTTTAACGCGGTCTTCTTATAAATGCGTTCCGGGAAGCAGGGTATGAATGGGGGGTAGCTGTTGTCAAACGATGCTAAAAGTTAACCAACAAAACGACGGGTGCTTATTATTAGTCGGCCAGCATTCATACTCCTGCTAAGAATAGCATAAGCTTTTCTAATTATGCTTGTTGCAGCGATGGCAGTAAAATAATTCATCACCGGAACATAAAGTATTACACACCGGGAGATAAAAAAGTACCAAATATGAGAGAGAGTTTTGCAAAATAATCCTTTAGCGCGCATTTTTTAAATGCAAAGCCTGGCAAGGAAACTAGCTGATAGGAGTAACCACATTGTATATACATGCATACACCTTAGCATACATATACACAAAACTACGTAGGCCTGTTTCCGTTGTATACATTTTAATAGCATCCCCATCACCTCACCGCATAATTATCCGCCGATGTGGTCACCGGCCTGCGGTTCACCACATGCAGCACATAATCACCTGAACCGGTTTCCATAACATACCTCCCTTCCTTATACCCCTTCTCTATCGCCATCACTACCCCATTCACAGTAATATCCGATGTAGATTCTGCAGGCATATAAATAGTAGCATGTGTATTTGCAGGTATATGTACATGCAACGTGAAAGTATTGTCTTCTTTTTTCCAGTCGCTTACAATTTCACCATAAGGAGAAAGATAACTGGCTTTGGCGGAAGTAACATCACCAACAGGTTCCGGCCTTATTACAATATCGTGGAAGGCAATGCTGCCCGGTGCGGGACGGATACCGGCTAAACCGCTGTAAAACCATTCCATCAGGTGGCCCAGCATAAAATGATTATTGGAAGCATCGCGATAGCCCTGCCAGGATTCGGTGAGCGCAGTAGCGCCTTTGGCCAACTGCAGGCCATAACCGGGTACATCGGTGCGACTGTTCATATCATAAATCACGTCCGAGCGGCCTTCATCATCCAGTACACGGAGCAGGTAACGGTAACCGATATCTCCGGCAGTGATGCCGTTGTTGTGTTTGCGGATATCTGCCACAATATTTTCTATGATATCTGCCTTATAACGGGGATCTGCCAGCTGCATGTACACGGACATTGCATTGGCGGTTTGACTTCCGGTAGCGTATTGTTTGGTGCTGTCGTTGAAAAAAGCGCGGTTATAGGCTTGCTTTACGGCTTCGCTTTGTGAAAGATATTTTTGCGCATCTGCTGTTTTTCCCAACAAGGCTGCCACTTTCGATAAAATGCTGAGGTCATAATAATATATAGCCGTAGCCGTTATACCTTTGGGGGTGAGTTGCGCTTCCCCTGGAAATTTCGGGCCAATGTCGTACCAGTCGCCCAGGCCGTGGGAAAGGATATGATGATTCGCTTTCTGCGCCAGGTAATTCACGTAGCGGGTCATCATGGGGTAACTTTCTTCCAGCACGGATTTGTCGCCATACCACTGGTACATATACCAGGGTAAAATGATGCCGTTACTCCCCCACTCCGGCGAATCGCGGAAGCCATTTTCAAAGTGCACATATTCCGGTGCAATGTCGGGAATAAGCCCTTCTGCTGTTTGTGCATGGATCATATCGCGCACTACTTTCCGGCAAAGCGGGGCAATATCATAATTGTATCTTATGGAACTGCCTACCAGGTGCGCTTCTTCCAGCCAGCCGAGTTTTTCACGATGGGGGCAGTCGGTGAATACGCTGGCGGTATTGCTGCGGATGGCCCAGTCGATCAGCCTGAAAGTTTTATTAAACAATTCATTGGAGCAGGTAAACTGCCCGATGGTAGCTGCTGCATTACGGGTGTGCAGGCTATGCAGTGTTTGTACTTCCGGCAATCCGTCAGGATTGCTTTTGCCGGCGGGTACAGCGCCATCAATTTGTATATACCGGAAACCGTAGTACATAAACTGCGGTTGCCAGTATTCCGTATCCTGTCCTTTCAGAGTATAATTAAAAAATACCGGGCTGCCTACGGCAGATTGATCTGCCAGGCCCTTGTCTGTAATAAGTTCTGCGGGCGTAATACGTACCACCATTCCTTTTTTCCCTTTCAGGGAGATGGCGGGAATAGCAGATGCATTCTGCCCCATATCATACACCCAGGTAGCAGGGCCGGTTTGTGTGATCTTAACGGGAGTAAAGCGGTCAAATATCTTCAGTGGTGCGGCCGTTTGCGCATCCAGCTGCGGCGGACCGGTTACGGTTACTGCATTTCTCCAGGACGCATCATCAAAAGAAGGCGTATCCCATCCGGGTTGTTCCAGGGTAGCGTTGTAATCTTCCCCGCCGTAGATGCTGGAAAAAGTAACAGGGCCTGGCGCTGCTTTCCAGCTGGTATCGCTGACGATATTTTCGGTACTGCCATCCCGGTATTGCAGGTGCAGCCTGCAAATCAGCTGTGGATAACCGAACGCGCCGGTAAGTTTGCGGTACCTTTCTCCAGGCACATAAAAGAAACCATTGCCAAGCATTACGCCAATGGCATTGGCGCCGGTATGTAATTGCCCCGTTACATCAAAGGTAACATAAAGCGCATGCTGATCATATTTTGTCCAGCCGGGGTCCAGGAAATGATCTCCTGTTTTTTTTCCGTTGAGATGAAGATCAAACTGACCCAATCCGCTGATGTAAACAGTAGCCCTTTGCAGTGGTTTGGCGATATGGAATGTTTTTCTCAGCAGGGGCAATATATCTTTCCGCTGCCCGTAATTTTTGTCGTTGGTAACCGCCGGCACAATGCGCGCGTTGCCGGGCATTTTCTCATAGCCTATCCATTGCGCCTGCTGCCAGTCGCCGGGCGAAAACAAACCCGTATGCCACTGTGCGGTTTCGCTCCAGCCGGAAGGTTTTCCCTGCTGGTCCCAAACCATTACTTTCCAGTAATACGTGGTAGCAGGCAACAGGGGTTTGCCATTATAAAGCACCTGTACCGACTGGTCTGATAATACCTTCCTGGAATCCCATATCTTTCCGCGGTTACGTTCCAGTGCAGCGGGGTTGTCGGCCACCAGTATGCGGTAGGCTGTTTGACGGATGTTGCTTCCTGTGCTTTGCAGTTGCCAGCTGAGAGCGGGCCGGGTGGCATCAATGCCTGTAGGGTTTTGCCGGTATTCGCATAACAGGTGTTGCAGCGAAACCGGTTGTGCTGCACCGGCATGGGTGATACACAGCAGTAGTAACAACAATAGCCATGATCTCATCATTCAACTGTTTTTGACGGGTCAGATATCTATGATCGCCTTTATCACTTCATTGCGGGGGTCCAGCCAGGAGGGGAACGTGTTTTTCACTTCCCCGAATTTCACGCGGTGTGTAATATATTTGTCCGGCTGCACCTGTCCATCTTTGATATAGCGAATCACCTGTTCAAAATCTTCGCGGGTGGCATTACGGCTGCTCATCAGTGTGGATTCCCTTTTGTGGAACTCCGGATGTGGAAACTGCAACAGGTCTTTTTGCAGTCCTATCAGCACGTACCGGCCGCCATGGGCCAGGTAATAAATACCGTTGTTGATCGCTTTCTGGTTACCGGTGGCGTCGATCACTACGGTGGGCATATCGCCGCCGGTGATTTCCCGCAGCCTTCCGGCTACATCTGTGGTGGCGTTAATGGTAAAAGGGATTCCCAGCGTTTCATGGGCAAACTGTAGCCGTTTATCCTGGATATCGGCGGCAATTACCTGTGCGCCGGCAATGCGGGCCAGTTCCATGGCTGCCAGCCCTATGGGGCCCGCTCCCATTATCATCACAAATTCACCGGGTTGTACACCCGCCCTGCGGATACCATGAGCGCTCACCGACAGGGGTTCCACCAGCGCCAGCTGTTCGGCACTCAACCCGTTTCCATGCACCAGTAACCGTTCGGGAACAGATAGAAACTCCACCATTCCCCCATCTTTATGTACGCCCAGGACCGCTATATTTTCGCAGCAGTTGGGCTTGCCGTTGCGGCAGGCAATACAAACGCCGCAATTTTCGTAAGGGATCACGGTTACCAGTTCACCTACGCGGAAATTGCTGCCTGCAGCATCCAGCGCTACAATTTCCCCTGCCAGCTCATGGCCCAGGATACGGGGGTAGTTAAAATACGGCTGTGTGCCTTCAAAAGCATGAAGGTCCGTGCCGCAAATGCCTATTTTCCGGATACGGATAATAGCCTGGCCAGCCTGCAATGCAGGCATCGCCTGCAGGCCGTATTCAAAATTACCGGGAGTGGTACAGATCAGCGTTTTCACATCAATTAATTTAGAAAAAAATATCCGTATCCGCACGTTTTATTTTCCCGCACAGGTACCGTGATAACCAAAGGAAAAGGATTAAGAGAGATATTTATTATAGTATATTATCC
>NZ_DATMTE010000051.1:0-5230 GCF_035564935.1 Chitinophaga sp.
CACGAATCATTCACCTGGTAAAAAAAGCGGTTGAAATATGCGGGTTATCCCGCTTCGAAATTGAGCTTGATGGATACAATATTTTTCGTCATGGGTATACTTCAGATTCACTTGTTTTAAAAATCCGTTATCCTTACCCCATAACGGAACTGCACAAGTCGCTGTTTAACGTGCTTGAGCGTAAACAACAAAGAATAACACCCCATCTGACCATCGTAAAAGATATACCACACAATAAAATGAACGGAGTAAACCTGTCCGGATTTAATTATCACCGGTCATTTTTGTGCGATAAAATAACCATCCTGAAAAAATCAGCTGCAGATGCTATATATAAGCCACTTTTTGACGTACCATTACCTGAATAATTGTTGTTTCTAATACTTCGCCTGTCCTATATCCAGCCGGTCAATCTTCCCATCCTGGTCAATATGAAACTTAAAATAGGTTTTGAAATCGCCCCACTGATCGCTGTGAAAGCGGCCATATACATCCAGCCCGTTGTTCTCTGCTTTGTCGATGCTGGTAAAGCGTTCGTGGCCAATAGCCTTCTGCCAGAATGCTTTAAAATCCATTTTATTCCCATCATCATACAGTGTTGCTTTATCAGTAAATAAAGCGAACCATGCTTTGCTGTCGTTTGCCTGCAGGGCGTTTATTGCCTGTTTTACCGTGGCATTGGTAAGTTTGTCTGTATTCATAGTACCATTGTTTTGTTGTGCGAAGAGGGTTACAGGCAGGAAGCCAATAATGGCCCATAGTAATGCTTTCATTTTGCGAGCGGGTGTTGCAAATAGATAATAATAAGATTCAGTAAAAAGAAAGGAACCTCTATGGCTGCGCCCTTCAGATCCCTGCCGTACAAAGAAAAACAGATGATCATCAGGATGGATGCTGCCATCAGGAAGTTGCCCAGTAAAAATGTTCTGGGGTACAGGATCATTAAAGCACTCAACACTGTAACCACTCCGTTGATAATGATGGCCGTTTTGCTGAAATGCCAGCGGCTGAATAGGGTAATCATTTCCGGTTTCTGGCCAATCATGGCCAGCCCTTGTTTCAGGCCCATAAATACAGCGAAAATGATCAGGGCGGCGTTGAGTACTTTAAGTATCATAACAATAGATTTTTAATTGGTAGCGCCTCCGTTTACCAGCAGGTGCTGGCCGGAAACAAAAGAAGACAAATCGCTTGCAAAAAACTCAGCCAGGTTAGCCACATCTTCTACTTCTGCAAGTCTTCCCATCGGGCAGCTATCCAGTAATTGTTTTCTCAGTTCAGGATAAGCCGCGGGGTCTGTAAAAATACCGGAATGATCTACCGCGAATGGAATAATCGAATTTACG
Organism: Chitinophaga sp.; assembly: GCF_035564935.1. GTDB lineage: Bacteria > Bacteroidota > Bacteroidia > Chitinophagales > Chitinophagaceae > Chitinophaga. The sequence continues at coordinate 1,347 of NZ_DATMTE010000051.1, forward strand.
GTAATTCCTTTATGTCCGATTTCTTTGGATAAAATATCTACCAGGTATCTCGGGGTGGTTTTGCTACCGCCATAAACGGCCATACCAGGTACGGGGAAAGACGTGGTGCTGGAAGCGATGTAAATAATGCGTCCATTATTTTCTACATGCTTTGCCGCCTGCTGCATGGTAAAGTAAGTTCCTTTTGTATTGATGGAAAATACTTTGTCGAATTGCTCCTCCGTGAATTTAGTTACCGGTACTTCCACCATTTCTATACCTGCATTGGCTACCACGATATCGATTTTTCCAAAGGCTTCTTTTGCTGCGGCGAACAGTTTTTCAAGATCGGCTACCTTGCTAACATCGGCCTGTACGGCAATTACGCGGGCACCCATTGCAGTGATGTTACTAACTACTTCATCTGCGGATGCCTTATCTTTTGAATAATTCACTACTATATCGGCGCCTAAGGCGGCGTAACGTTCTGCAATGGCTTTTCCGAGTCCTCTTGCTGATCCTGTGATCAGCGCTACTTTATTTTTTAGGCTATTCATGATGTTTGTATTTAATTTTTTTAGAGAGATGAATACTGAATGATCAGGCCATACCGCCGTTTACGCCGATGTTCTGGGCGTTGATCCATTTGGCATCGTCGCTGGCAAGGAATACCACCACCTTTGCAATATCGGCGGGTTCTCCGATACGGTTGAAAGCAGAAAGGGATGCCAGCCGGGCAATCAATTCTTCCGATTTGCCATTGGTAAATAATTCCGTATCGGTGGGGCCGGGAGAAACGGAGTTTACATTGATACCTCTTGCGCCTACTTCTTTGGAGAATACGCGGGTGAGCTGTTCCACCGCTGCTTTGGTAGCTACATAGGTGGCATAGGCAGGCAGCATAATACGATTTACAGAAGTGGAGAAGTTAATAATGCTGCCGTTATCTGCCAGGCGGGTAGCGGCCTCTCTCATGGTATTGAAGGTACCTCTTACATTGATGTCGAACTGCCGGGTGAAATCTTCGTCGGAGGTGTCTTTGATCAGTTTGGTGATCATGACGCCGGCATTATTTACCAGCACGTCTATACGGCCGTAATGTGCGATGGCTGCATCAAAGAGGGCTTTTACATCATTGCTTTGGCTTACATCAGCCTGAAGCGCAATGGCATCACCGCCTTGTTGTTTGATGTCGTTTACTACCTGAAGTGCCGCATCTTTACCACCTGCATAATTAACAATTACTTTTGCGCCTGCAACTGCCAGCTGACGGGCAATTTCAGCGCCAATGCCTCTTGAAGAACCGGTAACCAGGATGATCTTATCTTTTAAAGTGCTCATATTTTTGTGTTTTAATTTGATAACACAAAGGTGAAGCAACGGTTGCCTTAAAAAGTATAAGAATTACACTAATAGTTACAAATATCTAAGATGCATGCTGTTTCCGGTAAAGAACGGGGGAAATACCGGTTTGTTTCTTAAAATAATTACTGAAATGGGTAGCTTCGGTAAAACCCAGCTGGCTGGCAATTTCTTTAACAGAGGCAGGAGAATGCTGCAGTAAGGAGCGGGCTTCGGTAATGGTTTTCTCTGAAATCCAGGTGCCAATGGGTTTCCCTGTTTTGCTTTTAATCACGTTGCTGAGGTAATTGGGATGCAGGTGCTGAGCATCGGCATAGTCCTGTACCCTGAATACCTTATCGGCTTTCCCACTTACCAGGTCGCGGTAATGTTGCTCCAGGGTCCTCTTAAACTGTTTCACGATCTGCGAACTGCGGTTACCTTCATATATGGGGTTATAATCTTCCCAGAAATACTCTTTGATCTTCAGCAGCAGCACTACAAACAGGTTACCTATCATCCGTGTTCTGTATGCGGAAGAAGAAAAATATTCCTTTTCTATCTGCAGGTATAATTGTTCAAACTCCGCAAACACTTCCGGCTGCAGGGTTCTGGGCGGTACGGTTTCCGCAAGAAGAAAGGGAAATTCTTCGAAGATCTTCGGATGCACATTTTCCTTGAGAAAAGATTCGCTGAGTGTAACCAGGTGTACATCATTGAGCTGCTGCCATTCGAACGATTTAAAATGTCCCGGGTTAGTAAAATAAATAGTTCCGGGAGAAGTGTTAAAAGTTTGTTCATCGGTAGTATAGCGGCCGATGCCATCTTTCACAAAAACAAAAGAAAAGAAATTGGTACGGTATACAATAGAAGTATAAGGCAGCTCACGATGGATGTTTTTCAGGTTGTGAATGGTAAAAGCGGTTTTCGCATCGATACTGTCCACCGGCAACCCCTGGTAGATATACTGATCCAGCAGGGTGTTAAAAATAATCCTTTCTTCCTGGTGTGCTTTCCTTTCAGACATTAAATGTTGCTTTGTGTGAAATTAAGAATTAAAAGATTCTTCTCATATTTGTATAAGTTTTCCCTTATTACATACAAATACCTTCATCCCATGAAGATACTATACCTGTTACTGCTTTTTACCGGCATAACGGCTGCTGCCGCCGCCCAGCCTCCCGGTAACCGGCTACTCCTTTATAGCGCCGCTCTCAAACTGGATGTGAGTCCGCAGGAACAGTTAATTGTTACTTCAAAAGGGGGCGAAATAGCAATGGCGGATTCCATTCATGGCTACTGGAGATCTGTGCATGTGGGCTCGCCCGACAAACCTGTTACCGGGCTGCATATTGAACATGCCACTTTTTTTAACCATGATACGGGATTCATTTCAGGCTTCCTTGCCGGCAGCGGGGGCAAATACGATATTATTTACCGCACCACCGATTTCGGGAAAAACTGGGCGGCGGTAGAGCTCCCCCAAAGCGGTTGGGCAGATGCGGCATCGTGGCTGGATAATGGCGAAGCATGGCTAACAGTTGCCGGCAATGGGATAGTCCATAGCACCGACTTTGGCGCTACATGGAATGGTATGATCATGCCCCAGTGGGGGAACGGACAACGGTATGCCCAACTGTTCTTTAACCAGCACCGTGAAGGTATAACCGGCTCACTGTGGAATATCATCATGATACGCCGCCCTGGCGCCTCCTCCTGGGAAAAGGTACCCACCCCGCTGGATCAGCATAAATATGCCAAAACCGACACGAAAAGCGGGCCTGCTATAAATGATGTGGCTATTTATAAAAACTACCTGCTGGTAAACCAGGAAAACTTGATCTTTTATAGCAGGAAAGATACGATCAACTGGATACGATTACCGGCCTATAGTAATTTTTACACAGATGCCGCCAATACAGCCCTCTATTTCCGCAGGGACAATAATAAGTTTGTAAAGGCGGATGAGCAGCTACAGCCATTATTCAGCTATAACACCACTGCAACTTACTACGACGCTGTTTGCAAAAATGCCAGCCTGTTTGTTTTAGGGGCAGGGGAAATAATGCAATTAAAACCCGACCAACAGGTCATTACAGCTGGCATGTATACAACAGACAGCATCGATACCACACCTTCACCGGATATTATTGGCGATGCCGGTAAGAAGCAATATGGTATATCCGGTAATGAAATTTTTGTTCAGAACGGGGAGGAGGATTCCTGGAATCATTATCTTACTTTACCCATACCTCCTGAAGACATTTCCAACATCCGGATAAATAATTTCACTATCATATGCGGCACCAAAAAGGATTCACTATACACTTACAATATCCACAAGCGAAAAGCCAAGATGAAAGCCAATAAAGACGTCATCAGGGACTTTTGCATGGCAGGGATCAAAAGTATTGCCTTTGCCAATGGCAGCCAGGGATGCGACCAACAGCGCTTCAACAAACTCACGTTTAAAAAAATCAAAGGAGGATTTAAAGCAGCAAAGCTCCTGCCCGGCCAGGATACCATGCAGATAGTTACATTTATTGATGAAGCGCCGGTGCTTG
>NZ_DATMTE010000052.1:0-5357 GCF_035564935.1 Chitinophaga sp.
GCAGGTATGGGCGCAATTACCGGCAAAAACGCAGCAACAGGTGATTGATGGATTGATCAGCTTACGCAGCATTAAAGCATTTACAAATAACTGGGTACTGTTCTCCGCCATCATTGAAGCAATGTTGCTGAAGTTTGGCGCTGACTGGGACCGTAAGCCAATAGACCTCGCTGTGCAAAAGATCATGGAGTGGTATAAAGGCGACAGCATGTATGGAGATGGCGCACATTTTCATTACGATTACTACAACTCTTTTGTGATCCAGCCCATGTTGGTGGATGTGCTTAAAGTAATGGCTGAGAAAGAAGAAGGGAGTAAAGCAAATTATGAACTGGCGTTAAAGCGGATGCAACGCTATGCTGCTATCCTGGAAAGACAAATATCACCCGAGGGCACGTTCCCGGTAGTAGGCCGCTCTATGCCATACCGCAATGCCGCGTTTCAGGCGTTGGCACAAATTGCACTGGAGGAAAAACTGCCGGAAGAACTTTCTCCGGCCCAGGTAAGATGCGCACTAACGGCAGTGAATAAACGAATATTTGAAGCGCCTGGCACTTTTGATAAAAAGGGATGGCTGCAGATAGGCTTTTGCGGGCATCAGCCGGACATCGCGGATGTGTATACCTCTACGGGTAGCCTGTACCTGTGCAGTACCGGTTTCCTGGCGCTCGGATTACCGGCAGCGCATCCGTTCTGGTCGGATCCTGCGCAACCATGGACGGCAGTGAAAGTATATAGCGGGGCTGCAGTTAAAAAGGATCATGCTATTGATTACTGATGTACTATTGATTTCAAAATAGGAGACACTACTCTGCACGTGGCGGAAACAGCTGAACCGGTTTTTTACCGTCCGGCGTCAGCCATTTTTCGTACACCAGCCGCACCGGCTCATAATTTTCAGATGCCAGGAACTGTTGCATACGTTGGTTATTGGCCAATGTATATCTCACTATTCGGCGGACACCTGTTTCTACGTATATCCGTTCCAGTTCCCCGTTCATCATCCTGTAAATGCCCTTCCTGCGGAATTTGTTGTCCACATAACCATCAGAAACATACAGCGTATTGCCGGTGTAGTCTTCAATCCGGCTTTCATCTGCTTCTTCCAGGTAGGCAAAAATAAAACCAGCGGGCGTTGCATCTGCATACGCCAGCAGGCAGGTGCCGTTGCAGGTTTCCTGCATTTCCATCACATGTTGCATATAGCTGGCAGCGATGCTTTCCCAATCCGCCGTTTTGAGGAAAAAGGATTTCTCCGAAAGATGCAGCTGTTTCATCATGCCGTGGATGAGATGGTAGTGCTCCCTGATCTGTATGGAGGTAATAGTTATCATTGCGTATAGTCAAAAACGTTAGTCGGGTTTTACCGGGCTGCCTGTCCAGCTGGTACCCGGTTGTAAGTTCTCTCCTTTCATCAGCAACGACAGTGGCGCAATGTTTACATCATCGCCTACCTCGCTGTCGTACAGGATAATGGATCTGGCGCCAATGCTGCTCCTGCGGCCTATTTTAATGGGTCCTATCTTCATTACCCTGTCTTCAAATAAATGCGTTTGCGGACCGCTGTCTTCATTCAGTACACTATCGGTACCTATTTCCACCATGTCAAATTCGGTGATATCCGCAGTGTTTAATAATACACGGCGGCCCGTTCTTACGCCCAGGAGGCGAAGTAGCACCGGCAGCCATGGAGTGCCTTTCAGGTATTCCAGCAGAAACGGAATGGAGAGTGCTTCGTACGTAGAAGTAATTGCTTCGCTGCGCCATACTTTAGAGGTCCACATAGGGCTTTGTAAAGCCCTGTATTTACCCGTAAGGACCCACTTGAGCAATACGGTAAAGAGGAACGCAGGCAGCCCCAGGAAAAAGAGATAATAGAACGGGAACTGCAGCAGGATCGTCCACCAGGGTTTGTCTGTTACCAGGTCGTGTGCATAGGCAATGAAAAGAATACTGCAGCAAATCACTACTGTTTCAGGAATGAGGATACGGATAAATTCCACGGTAGCCCTGGCCAGTTTGCGTTGTGGCGACGGATGAGTAGTTAATTCCGGCGGAAAAAAATGACTTTCCTGTCGCCGTGGCAGTGCAATGGCCGGCGAGCCAAACCAGTCGCGTGCAGTGCCTGCGGCCAGTTGTTCTTTGGATGGTGGTGTGGACAATACACCTATCAGCATATTTTCCGGCAATTCATATCCCTGTGGTATCAGGGCGCTGTTGCCTACAAAACTGGTATTATGGATAATTGTTTTTTCCAGTATCAGTTGTTGTCCGCGTACATCCGATTCACCGAGTGTTACCGCATCTGCAATAAAAGCGCCATCGCCAATTTCCAGTAAAGGGTGGGTAACGCTGCTGGCAGTGGATACTTCCGTGTTACGGCCAATTTTAGCGCCCAGTGCGCGGAAGAGGGAAGAAATATATACTGTTGCAAAAATGGGATGTATCACTATCAGTGATAAAGACATGAGCTGATCAGCGAACCACTTGCGAACATAGAAGGCACTGTAAACCGGGTAGGCGCCGGGCTTTATTCCCCATTGCAATAAACGGGTGAGCAGCACTGTTTGGCCCGTGAACAGTATTATATAACTCAATGCCAATGCAGGTGTGATCACCATGTAATTAAAGTTGTAATCCGGCGCTGCGTTATCCATCTGGTTCAGTGTTATAATAGTAGGCAGTAGCGGAAGCAATACCGTGAATGGAAACACCAGCAGGAACAGGGAAAAGATGGCGCTGTATTTTCTGCGGGTGGCATTTGATACAGGTAATGGTTGTGGTAAGTCGCTGATATTTCTGGTGACTTTTAATACTGCAGGACTGCCTTGCCATACCTCACCGGGCTTTATAACGCTGTTGGCAGGCAAAAAACTCAGGTCCTGTAATTCGCTCCAGGGCTCCATTACAGTGCTGCCGCCAATAACTGCGCTGCTGCCTATATACGCATGATCACCCAGGTTCACGGTACGTAGTTTCAGCAGACCGTCTTCTATAAAAGCATTGTCGATGACGGCCTGTGAACTGATACTTACATCGCTGCCAATAGTAACAAGATCCTCAGCGCCAATGGTTACTGCGCCGAGTTGCGCATCCGGCGCTATTTTCACACCCAGCATCCGGAGATAGGCCGGGTATAGCGGTGTTCCATTAAGAAATTGCGAAGGCATCAGCCGCTGTATTGTTTTTACCAGCCACCAGCGGAAGTAATAGGTGCCCCATAACGGATAATCGCCTGCTTTCATTTTTCCTATAACGAGCCATTTGGTACTGATAATAAGAACAGAAAAAAGGGGAGGCAGCAGGCAAAACATTACAAGGGCAGTGATAATAGCATATCCCAGGTTACTGGTATCCTGTTCCACATAATAGTATCCGAGGTAAGGCAGGAATATCTGCATGGCAAATAATCCGAAAATTACCAGTACCGCAATGGTTTGGGCTATCCAGCAACTGAGGTGGCGCCACCAGGGTATGTTATTAAAAACACGCGGTGGTTTTTGATCTGCCTGTGGCTGCGCAGCCCATACATTTACCAGTTCCTGTAAAGGGCGGTGTATATAAATATCTTTGAGAGATGCATTAGGAACGTTGGCCTCCCGGCGCAATCTTGATACAAAAGCAGCTGCCAGTAAGGAATGTCCTCCGAGGTCAGTAAAAAAATCCTGTTGCAGATCGATCGTCCTGTCGGGAAATACTTTTGACAGGATAGCGGTGATCCTTTCAGTTACAGGAGCATCCGGGTCAATAGCTTCATGGGTGGTTACCTCTGCAAAGGCAGCTGGCAGGGGCAGGGCTTTCCGGTTTATTTTCCCACTGGGAAGACGGGGCATATCTTCCAATGCCACAATAGTGCCGGGCACCATATAGGGGGGTAATACTTTTGCGAGTGCTGTACGGAGAGCCTGTTCATCAAAAGGAGCATCATCTTCCTTCAAAACATAACCCACCAGCTGATCCTGTTCGTTGCTGTCTTTTTTTACAGCTACCGCTGCTGCGGCGATACCGGCGATAGCATGGAGCCGGTTTTCAATTTCTCCCAGTTCGATCCTGTATCCACGTAACTTGATCTGATCATCCAGCCTGCCCTGGAAATCGATGCTGCCATCGGGTAAGATGATGGCAGCGTCGCCGGTGCGGTATAGTCGGTCGCCGGGCAGTTCGGTCATTCCGGCTGGTTTATCTACAAATTTTTCGCGGGTAAGCTCTGGTCGGTCGATGTAACCTGTGCCTACGCCGGGGCCGGAGATCACCAGTTCTCCACGTTCCCCCAGTGGAAGGATATCCAGTTTTTCGTCTACAACTGCCATGTTGTAATTAGGCAGCGGCTGGCCGATGGTGATATAATCTCCCGGTTTAAGTGCCGCAAAAGTAGCGCTTACAGTTGTTTCCGTAGGTCCGTAACTGTTATAGAAACGGCGTGGAGGAATGGCCCACCTGGATAATACCTGCGGGGTACATGCTTCGCCGCCTGCATTGATAAGGCGCAGTGAGGGAATGTTATCGTCCATGATGGCAAGTAAACTGGGAACAGCATGCAATATGGTAATGTTTTCCCGGCGTAATACGTCACCCAGTTCATCAATGGCTTTGGCCGTAGTTGCATCGGCCACCCAAAGGGAAGCGCCGGCGAAATAACTAAGCCAGGTTTCTTCGCACCACATGTCGAAGGATACAGAAAAGCCCTGGTATACCTTATCGGTGGTGCGGATATTTAATACGGTTTGTTCCGCCCTGATGAGATGGCAGATCTGCCGGTGACTGATTGGAATGCCTTTAGGTTTCCCGGTGCTGCCGGAAGTATACAATACATAGGCGAAGTTTTCAGGCTGCGGACCCGCACTCAGCGAAAATACTTCGGAATGGTCCGGTATAGAAGGTACGGCTAATATTTCAGCGTTCAGTTGCAGCGGGATTTCGCTGAAACAGGCAGCAGCCTTCACTTCTGTAAGCACGCCTTCCACTCTTTCCGCCGGCATTTCCCGGTCGAGAGGTACATATGCTGCGCCGGCCTTTATGATGCCAAGTATAGCAGCATGCAGTTCCAGGCTGCGCGGCCACCAGATGCCTACCACGCTTCCGGGGCCTATTCCCTTTGATTGAAGATATGCGGCAATGGCGTCACTCCAGTGATCCAGCTGTTGATAAGTAAGTGTTTGTTGCCGGAATATCAGTGCGGTATGTTGGGCGTGTTCCTGCACCGTTTTGGAAAAGATATCAGCCAGTGTTTCATGATGAAGCAGCTCCGGCTGTTGGGGCCCTTTAACTATACTGTTAACATTCATAAGTTCGCGTTCCCGTAGGTTTGGTATAGCAAAGTTAGGGGTAAGAATCGGAGCGCAGCCTTATAATAGGCT
>NZ_DATMTE010000053.1:0-1594 GCF_035564935.1 Chitinophaga sp.
CGCGCGGTTCAATACCCGCAGCACCCAGCAGGGTGTATTTTTCAGGTTGGCCAAAGGTGCCCTTCCATACACCGGGGTATTGTTCTTTCCATTGGATAGGCTGTGCCTTTGCATGACTACAGAGCAACAGCAACAGGATAATCAGGATTTTTTCCATAATGCTTATTTTTTTAACAGGGCATATATGCACCAGAGTATCGGCGCCTGCCCATGCATATCACCTGTTTTTTGTTTTCGATCCAGGTAGTACTGATAATCATTTTTTCGGTTTGTCCCTTCACAGACATTGGCAATATCCCCTTCCCTATTGATATACCCGACCAGCGCCAACCAAGCCTTACGTGCGATGGGCGTATATTCACTGGCATCAAGCCAGCCGTTCCGCACGCCTGTGATCAGCGCATAGGTAAACATGGCCGAACCCGAAGTTTCTGCCCAGGATTCCGGTCTATCGATCAGTTGCCCCCACAAGCCATCTTCACGTTGATATTTTTTGAGGCTGGCCATCATTTTTTTGTAAGAGGCCAAAATGGCAGGTCTATTGAGGTTGTCCTTGGGCAAAGCAGATAGCAATTCGCTCATCCCGGCAGCCATCCAGCCATTTCCCCTACCCCAAAAGAAAGGTGCATCCGGGGCATGATAGAATAGGCCGTTTTCTTTTTGAATGGTATCGAGGTAGACAAGCATTTCATGTGCTGCACGATCAATGTATTTACGTTGTCCGGTTACCTGAAATGCTTTGGACTGCAGCATGGTGATCATGTACATATCATCTATCCAATAGCGTGTCTGCCAGGTCAGCCCCTTGTCCAGAAACTTCTGGTAGGAATCTTTCACCGTTTGGGGCGAATCAATAGGAATACTCCATTGCGCATCGGCAAAACGCATCCCCATCTCGCGAAAAGTTTTGTTTTTTGTCTGCCGGAAAAGTTCTAGGGGAACCGTTCCAAACACCGCAAAATCCACATGCCAGGGTCGCGGTACCAAGTGCTTCTCGGTATCAAAAAAAGGCATAAAGCGTTGTGTCAGCTTATCGAGCAGCGCTTTGTCCTGAGAGATTTCCGCAAACTTCAATGCCCCATACCAGGTACATACTTCAGGATAAGTAATGGATTTGGGTGGTGCTGGCGGTTTAAAGCTATTATGTGGACTTTCGGCAAAACGCTGCGCGACCAATCGGCCAACACGCGTTGGATTGGCCTTTTCGGGCCAGTTTTTTAAATCCATGTGCTGAGCCGACGCATATAGCGCCAAAGACACAGCAATACCCGAGAGTATCGACCTCACAATTGTTATCATCAGCTGGGTTTATATTTAGTTATTATACCAAATATCGTTATGCCGCTACTTTTTCGAAGGGTAATTTTCGGTCATTTAGGTGGAAATATTGACATCTGCGGTTGAACCGCCAAAAAATTATAGATCCATCATCACACGCAGGCTCATAAAGGCCATTAAGACAACGATTGTCACGCCAATCAGCGTGAGGATCAACGGTTGTTTATAGACACCGACAATTGCCGGTTTATATGCAGCGATTAACATCACTGTCAGCGAGACGGGCAATATAATCCCATTTACCGCGCCGGCGATA
>NZ_DATMTE010000054.1:0-13004 GCF_035564935.1 Chitinophaga sp.
AACAACCAAAACAGCATTGATTAATACTGAGTATCTTAATTATTTATGATATATATTGTCCGCTTTTATCATCTCACAAAAAATAATTTTAAAAAAACCGGCAGGGAGAACCCCGCCGGGGACCATAATGTGGATTTTTAAAATACAAACCCTTTACGCTTGAACAGCCAGAGATTGCGCCAGCCATCGCCTTGCTGTACCAGCGTTAGTTCATTGGCGTTCAGCTTAACAATATTGTAAGTAACATTATTACCCCAGCTGATATCTGCTCCATTGATCTTAATTGCTTTATTCAGGGTATCCAGTGAAAATGATCCTTTCGTGGTTACTCCTTTATGTATGATAGAGAAGTTGGCATTTTTATTAAGATCAAATGTCATTTCATCTTCCAATACACCCTGATCTCTCAGGCCGGCAGTGCCCACGGTCCACCATGCCGGTTTGTCGGCATCCCCCGGACCATTACCAAAGCAATAGCCGCCGGGAACATCCACCGCCCATACCCAGGTTTTTCCATCAGCGCTATTGGTGAGGAGGTCGTAAATTTCGCTGGAAAAAAACTTCGGATCGTTTTCACTTACGGTTACTTTTACAGAATCCGTTTTCGGACCGCCGTCACCGTAAGCGGAGTATTTTATGAAGAAGTCGCCCGCAAAAGGTAGTATCACTACCGCTTTCGTGTTTTTAGTAGTGCCGAAGCCATAATCCCAGAAAGGGATCACATTTTTTGTTTTGCTTTCCAGTGTTACCTGGTTATCGTAGCCGGGAGTTTGTGTAACAGAAAAATCGAGTTGAATGCCGGCGGGATCCGCCGGGGTGATCCTGTCTTCATAAGGACTGCATGCATAAAACAATGCAGTGGTTAATCCCAGGAAATATATATGCAGACGTTTCATGTGCTTAGTTTTTTAAGTGAGCAATCACCAGCCGGTGTTTTGTTTGAGCGTACCGTTAGATAAATTGATCTGTGTTTCAGGAATAGAGAATAAACCATTTGTTTCTGTACGGAATACTACATTGAAGCCGGCCTGGGAAGAAGGATTATCAATTGCCTGTTTGGCAGCGGCCATGCCCTGCCGGAGCAGGTCCCAGTAGCGATGTCCTTCCAGCGCCAGTTCCCATCTACGTTCCTGCATGATCTGCGTTTTGTTGCCAAGAGTAATGCGGTGGGTCTGATCGCCGAAAGCGCGGTCGCGCACGCGATCCAGGTATCCCTGTGCTTTGGCGGCATTGGCGGCAAGATTTAATTCTGCGCCCATCAGCAATACATCAGCAAAGCGGATCACCATATAGTTATCGAAATTGTCCCATTGGAAACTTCCGCCCAGGTCATCTGCATTTTTATCTTTCAGCGGTGTATATTTTTTTATAAAGAAGCCGGTGTACTGCGCCTGATCACCCTGGTTATAGGTATCGGCAAATCCTTCCCCGTTAATGGAAATGATAGAAGCCGTTTGCCTGCTGTCGCCTGGTGCATAGGAATGAAAGAGGGTTTCATTTACAGTGGCGGCGCCCCATCCTTTGTAGTAAGGGTCCAGTACCTGTGAGCGGATACCGATCATTACCTGCATGCGGTTACCGTTCTGCTGGTCCTGGTTGCCCAAACCGAGGTAAGTATATTGAATAGTGAACACGCCTTCTGCATTATTCTGACCGGCGTAGTCGGTGGTGCTTTCTGCGGAAGCGCGGAACAGGTTCCTGTATTTGGGAACAAGACTATAGCCGCTGTTATTGATCACGTCTTCAATAGCGGCAATGGCATCTGCCTGTGAAAATACGTCTGCAATACCGGGCTTGTTGTAGTAACCGGTGTAGTACAGGAAAACACGGCCCAGTAAAGCTTCTGCCGCCCATTTGGTGGCCCTGCCATATTCGCCGGTAGGAATGCTGGCGAAAGGAGTGGCAGGGATATTAGCTGCTGCGAGCTTCAGGTCGTTGGCAATGAGCATGTATACGCTGTCGGGATTTGCCTGTGGGATATTATAGTTACCGGGTTCCAGCGGCGCCGTGATCAATGGCACATGACCAAACATCCGCACCAGGTCAAAATAGAAGTAAGCGCGCAGAAAATGCGCTTCGCCCACGTAACGGTTCTTAGTGGCGTCATCTCCTTTGAAATCTACTGCATCAATTTTCTGTATCAGTTTATTGGCGCGGTAAATGCCGGTGTAGTATTTCTTCCAGGCATTGCTGTTAAGGTCATTCATTTTAATACCCTTGTCCCATTGGTTCCACCCGTTATCGGAAGTACCACCGCCGCCAAAGCATTCATCGGATGCAATTTCAGCGCTGAGGGCAATATTGCCATAGCCATCCCAGTTCAATACACTGTATGCGGAAACCAATGCCTGGTAAGCATCTGCGGGCGTCTTATAAAAATCCTCTTCTGTTATTGTATTGATGGGCAATGTTTCCAGGAAACTTTTGGAACAGGAAGCCATTAACCCCGTTACGATGATAGCTGCAAATATTTTCTTCATGATTACCGGAGTTTAAAATTTAACATTAAGGCCGAACAGAACAGTTCTTGGCTGTGGGAAATAACCGAGGTCTGTACCGGACGACCAGTTGTCGATACCATAACCCACTTCCGGATCCAACCCACGGTAATGGGTAAACGTAAATACATTCAACCCCGATACGTACAGTCTGAACTGCTGAAGTGGCAGGCGTTTCAGTAATGTTTTCTTAAAGTCATATCCAAAGTTGATGCTCTTCACACGGAGAAAGGCGCCATTATGTACATACAGGTCTGAGAAGCGGGTGTAGTTCTGGTTGGCTTCGTTATTCTGCGTTACACGGGGCATGCTGTTGGAAGTGCCTTCACCATGCCAGCGGCCAAAAATTGCTGTTGTATAATTGTTGGTAAAACGGTCGTAAGCCCTTGTTCCATCCACAATGTCGTTGCCACCCACACCGTTCAGCAGCACACTCAGATCAAACCCTCTCCAGCCGGCAGATAAAGAGATGCCATAGGTTTGCGAAGGATTAGGATCGCCTACTTTTGTTTTATCATCGCCATTGATCACACCATCGCCGTTCATGTCTACAAAGCGTGCATCGCCTGGCTGTGCGCCCGGTTGGATCTTCTGCCCGCTTTTGCTGGTATAGGCGTCTATTTCCGCCTGGTTCTGGAAAATACCGGCTGTTTTCAGACCATAGAAATAACCGATAGGCATGCCGTTCTGCGCACGGAAGTATTCATCCATGTTAGAGGATAGTACCCCGTTGTAAGAAGGATGCAAAACGCCTTCCTGGTTAGGAATATTTATCACGGTATTTTTATTGAAGGCAATGTTACCGCCGATGCCAATATTTACTTCTCCAAACTGGTGGTTGTAGTTAATGCCAAGCTCAATACCCTTGTTCTGAATATTACCGCCATTGATGGTAGGAGCGCCGGTACCCACCAGGTCGGGGATAGGAGCCGTTACCAGCCAGTCGCGCGTATTTTTCTGATACCAGTCGAATGTTACGGTTACGTCTTTGAACAGTGTTGCATCAAACCCGATATCAATTTGTTCAGATGCTTCCCAGTGCAGATCGGGGTTGGGTATTTTGTCGGGAGAAGCGCCGATGGCTTTTTGCCCGTTGAAGTAATAATCGCGGTACATAGAGTTGACAGTGGCCAGGTACCTGAAATCCTCAATCCTATCGCTACCGTTTTGTCCCCATCCACCGCGGATCTTCAGGAAGTTGATCCAACTGCTGCTCTTAAGGAACGCTTCGTTGGTCAGGATCCATCCTAATGAGAAAGCGGGAAAGTAACCATAGCGTTTATTGGCGCCAAACTTGGTGGAGCCGTCGCGGCGCAGCGTAGCGGTAAGCAGGTATTTATCGTCGTAGCTGTAAAACACCCTTCCGAAGTAGGATTGCAGCGCATTCATACTCCTGCCTCCATATACTTTTTGGGTAGAATCATTTCTGCCGTTATCAATAATAGCATGACCAAAATCGGTAATGATAAGATCTGCTTTATTGCCGCTTACATTGTATCCTTCAAATTTCTTTGCCGTGGTACCCACCATTACATTCAGGTCGTGCTTGCCTGTTTTGAGCTGGTAGGTAAGGGTGTTATCCCAGTTCCAGGTAAGATTACGATACATGCCCTGGCTGGCCAGGGAGTGATCGTTCTTGTTATTGGTACCGAGGTCGTATTTGGGAGTAAACGAGTTGTTGTAATTATAGGAGATGTCGGCGCCAAAGTCTGTACGCAGGGTCAGTCCTTTGATGAGGATAGCTTCTGCATAGATGTTACCAATGAGCCTGTCGATGATGGTCTGGTTATTCTGCGTGTAGTCAATCATACCAATGGGATTGGCTTCCTCCGCATAAGGCGATTTGCCATAACTGCCATCTGCATTATACACAGGGTAAATGGGCGAGGCATTCAATAACCCGCGGATAGAGTTATTGTAGATATTGCCGGTGCCAATACCACGCTGGCGTGTATGCGCAAACGTTAGGTTCTCCCCGGTTTTGATCAGGTCTTTATATAGTTTGTGCTCTGAGTTGATACGGAAAGAAGTTCTTTCGAAATTAGATCTGCCGGGAAGTCCCATTACACCTTGCTGTCCCTGGTAAGACAGGGAAGTGGAGAACACGGAATGTTCGTTACCTCCGGCGAGGCCCAGGCTGTAGTTCTGTATGGGCGCATTTTTGATGGTAGCTGCTTTCTGCCAGTCGGGCCCTGTACCCAGCTTCGCAATAGAATCCGGGGTGTAGATAGGTACCGAACCGGAATTGATAGCCGCTTCATTCATGATATGGGCATACTGTTGTGCATTCAGCAGATCCAGTTTGCGGGCCGGGTTCTGTAACCCGTAAGATGCATCAAAACTGACACTCATTTTGCCGGCGCGGCCCTTTTTTGTAGTGATCATCACTACACCATTTGCGGCGCGTGTTCCGTAAATGGCCGTGGATGCAGCGTCTTTAAGCACGTCTATACTCGCAATATCGTTTGGATTAAGGAAAGTGATATCGTCTGCCGGGAAACCGTCAATAATGAAAAGCGGGCGGGAGTCGCCGTTGGTGCCTATACCGCGGATGGTGAATTTCAGCGCATCGCCGGGCTGACCGGAGTTGGATGTTACCTGCACACCGGGCGCCTGGCCCTGCAAAGATTGTTCTACGCTGATGGCGTGATTCTTTATGAGGTCATCGTTGTTGAGATGTACGGTGGCGCCGGTCACTACTTTTTTCTTTTGTGCGCCATAACCCACTACTACCAGCTCATCCAGTCCTGTGGAAGCGGATTGCAGGCTTATGTTCATGGGACCGCCGGCTTTTGCGGGCAGCTCCTGTTTGGTATAGCCTACCAGCGATACCACAAATATTTCGCCGGGATCTGCCTGCAGGGTGAATAACCCGTCGGCGTTGGTAACCGTGCCACGGGTGGTTCCTTTTATAAGAATATTAACGCCGGGCAGGGGACTGCCATCTTTAGCATCCGTTACCTTGCCCGTAATAGTTTGCTTTACAGGTTGCGTATATGCCTTCCCGTTATTGGCAGCTGCGTGCAGCGCGGGAGGCGCTACGGTAGCCAGGCTGCATACAGCAAGCGCCCTTATCACGGTTTGCCGCGGAAAATAGTTGCTGATTGTGTACCAGATTTTCATGTTTAACGTGTTTTATTTAGGCAAAGGAGTTTGAATAATTTTAAGATAAAATGGTCCAGGTCAGATGGCCCGGACCGTTTTTGCTATTCCATTATATGTTATCATTTTACCTGTCTTATGGCTGATATCCGGTCCTACAGCATTTTCCTTACCAACAAATGTTACGAGGAAATACCGCTGCTGCAGCATACCCGGAAAACGGCCTTCCCGTTGTCCTATAGTGAGCGTTTGCGCTGCTTCATTCCAGCGGAAGGAAATGTTGCTGAAGGCGCCTTTCTCGTATTGATAGTTGTTATTTTCATCTTCATAGAGTGTGAACTCCCCGTCTTTACCGGTATACACATACAGCTGTATGGTATCTGCGCGGCGCTCACTGGTATATTGCAGGGCAGGTCCTACCGGCAGGATAGCGCCTTCCTTTACATACAAAGGCATTCTTTGCAAAGGCGCTGCGGCGGTAATATGCCGGCCGCCGGTTTCGTATTTCCCGGTGTAGAAATCATACCAGCCATTGCCTGCGGGCAGGTACAATTCCCGGCTGCGTGCATGGTATTCCGTTACGGGGTTTACCAGGAGAGAAGGACCAAACATGTACTGGTCGCTGATGTTCAGCACTGCCGTATCATGGCCATAGTCCATTACCAGTCCGCGCATTATCGTATAGTCGTGATGGTAAGTACTGCCTGCAATGGAATAGATGTAAGGCAGCAGGCGGTAACGCAGTTTGTCGTAGTACAACATCGACTGGTAGGCCACGCTGCTGTCGGGGGCAATGTTGAACATTTCCCGGTAGGGATATTGCCCGTGTGAACGGAACAGGGGGCAGAAAGCGCCATACTGGAACCACCGGGTATTGAGTTCTCTCCATTCTTCCAGTGCCGGCCCCTGCGGATCGGGGTGGTCATATTTATCTTCCACAAAAAAACCGCCTATATCCGTAGTCCAGTAGGGCAGGCCGGAGAGGCTGAAGTTCAATCCGCCGGGGATCTGTCTTTTGAACTCGGTGAAAGTGGCGCCTATATCGCCGCTCCAGGTGGCGGCGGCATAACGTTGCAGTCCCGCATAAGCGGAACGCGTAAGGATAAACACCCGCTGATCCGGTTTAGCGGCTCTTTGTCCTTCGTAAATTCCCTGAGCATTCACTAATGCATAGGTGTTGAAATATTGGGTGGAAGAGCCGAGCGCAGTAGGATCCATCAGTGTTTTACGTTCTTCAATGGAGGCGTTGGACAGTATATCCGGCTCTGTGGCATCCAGCCACCAGGCGTCTACGCCTTTGCTGAGCAGGTTTTTCTGCAACAGGCTCCAGAACAGTTTACGGGCTTCCGGATTAAAGGCATCGTAAAACGTAGATACGTAACCGTTACCTATCCAGTCGCGCTGCCTGTTTTTGATATTCTGTTTGTATAACCAGCCTTTGCTGTCGAACAATTTATAATTGCTGATGCCTTCATAGAATTTTGGCCATACAGAGATCATGAAATTGGTATGGTATTGTTTATGCAGGCGGCTGATCATGCCGGCGGGATCCGGGAAGCGTGCGGGATCAAACTGCTGGCTGCCCCATTCGTCCTGTTTCCAGTAGCTCCAGTCCAGCACGATATTATCCAGCGGGATCTTTCTTTTGCGGAACTCTGCTACGGTGTTTTCAATCTCCTGCTGCGTTTTGTACCGTTCCCTGCTTTGCCAGAAGCCCAGTGCCCAGCGTGGTATCATGGTGGCTTTGCCCGTTACTTTTCTATAGCCGCTGATCACTTCGTCCATATCTTCTCCATACATAAAATAGTAGTCGATCTTTTCACCTGCTTCGGAGGTCAGCTGCATTTTGTCCGGTCCTTCTGCAGGAACAGGAGGGAGAAATTTGAGGGAAATGAAGGATTGCGCGGTTTCCGGGATCCATTCCACTTTTACAGTGGCAGGCTCTCCTTTTTTAAGAAGATGGCGGAATACAGATGCGCCGGGATTCCAGCTTTCGCGCCACTTATCCAGCTTCAGCTGCCCGTTGATCCATACTTTGGTATAACCGGAAGTGGTCATGAAAAATTTATACTCACCTGTTTCATCTGCATTCACGGAGCCTTCCCATGTTACCTTTCCTTTTACCATGGGAAAGGAGGGAGGGAGCGAGGACAAACGATCCAGGAACTCATAGTCGATCTTATCTTCTATCTTTTTTATATACACGGTATTATTGTAACGGTCGCCATAGATGGCACTGAATCCCCCGGTTTGTCCATCTGCAGAAATTAAGTGTAAGTCGGACATTTGTTTGTAGGGACGGTTGTCCCCGAAACGTGTAATAGAGTAGTTATCCCATAAAATGCCGTAGTGCCGGTTGGATACTACAAAGGGCACGGCTGCTACAGAATTGTATTGAGTGAGATCTACATCCTGGTTTTTGTAATTCATTAAGCCGGTCTGATGCTGGCCGAGTCCATAGAATGCTTCACCGGCAGGGGATTCAAACACCTGTTGGATCCGGTACAGGGATTTATTGCCTATGGTAACCGGTGTAAAACGTTTACCGCCGCCTGCCTCTTCCTGCAGTATAATATTGCCTGCCTTATCACGGAACACCACTTCCCCGGTATTCAGTGCTACAGTGGCAGTAATACTGCCTGTTTTCAGTGTAACGCTTTCATTGCTTTCTTCGGAATCCCATTTGATGGGATTACCACCGGCATCTACGGCCATAAGGCTGGGAGACCCGGTAAAGTGATCGTCTGGCGTGGCGGTTACATGGATCACCTTATCAGTAACCACTTGTAATTTAAGCTGCCTGGCGCCGTTCGGGGCGGGATTTTTTAAATGAATCAACAGGCCGTCAGACAGTTTTTCCACCTGCCCGGCGTAACACCAGGAAGTGAGGAACGTCATTAGTACGATCGGTATCGCCCTCTTTATCAGCATATTTAAACGGATTTTTTTTCGTTGGTTGAACGTGGTTGTTACAAATACAGGTTGTGGCACCTGTGCTGCATTTTTCAAAAACGTGTTACTTCAAAACGTGTTAAAACAAAAGTAAAGGGAGGGTATGAATCAGAGGGTATGGGTATGTTTTAGATGTAGGGCGATTATGTTAACCTGCGGTATCCGGCAGGTAATAAATTGATTCCCGAAAGGGCATTAAATGTTAAGATGCGGCAACCGAAATAACTGGTTTTAAAGCTGTTATAATAAAAAGAGACCAATAAGAGATCCTGTGATCAAACAGTACAGCAGGATTTCAATCAGCAGATACAGGCGGTTGCTTCGTTTAAAGTTTTGCTTGAACATAGTCGGTTTGATAATCAATCTCACAAAATTATCTATTGCCCCTTTTAAGCAGGGGGCGCATTTCGTTATTTCATAGGGCAGATTTGTTGTTTTACGGGATGATGTACTATTGAAGTAGTGGTATTATTTCTTCTTCCCATAAACAGAAGGAAGTACATTGTATTCCATCTTGAAATACTTTGTAAAGTATTTGGGGTTGTTGAATCCCACTTCATACGCTACTTCTGCCACGGTAAGCTGGCTTTTTTCCAGTAGCTGCGCGGCCCGCTTTAAACGGATACTCCGGATAAATTCTATGGGCGACCGGCCGGTGAGGGCCAGGATCTTTTTATACACGGATACCCGGCTCATGAAAAGCGCCCTGCTTAGTTCTTCCACGGAGAAGTCGGGATTGGAAATATTCTTCTCTACAATTTGTAAAGCCTGCTGTATAAATTGTTCATCTGCGGATGAAACAGCTACTTCTCCCGGGTTGGCTTCTATATATTGCTGGAATGTTTTCCGGAGAGATGATTGCTGGGAGATAATGTTCCTGAGCCGCGAAAGCAGCACCTCGAAGTTAAAAGGTTTGGTAATGTAATCGGAAGCGCCGGTTTCCAGCGCCTCCAGCTGCTGGGCTTCTTCCGCCCTGGCGGTGAGCAATACAATGGGCAGGTGCGAGGTACGTTGATGGGCACGTACCTTTTTGCACAATTCCAGTCCATCCATTTCCGGCATGGAAATATCGCTTACTACCAGGTGCGGGAGCGTTTGCTGCAGCACTTTCCATGCGGCAAGCCCGTTCTCTGCTTCTATAATCTGGAAGTACTGGCTGAGATTATCTTTCAGATAAAAACGAAAATCCTCATTATCCTCTACCAGTAATACCACCGGTTTTTTAGAATTGATATTCACACCTGCAGGCGGTGTAACGGCAACGGTAGTACGGATTGTTTCCTGTACATCGCCGGGAACAGCCACGGTAGCCGTTTTTACCGGCAGGAACACGGTGAAGCAACTCCCCATTTCCGGGGCGCTGTCTACTGTAATGCTGCCTCCATGCATTTTCACAAATTCCTTTGTGATGGACAGCCCTATCCCGCTGCCCTGGTTCACCATGGAAGCGGGTACCTCATGCTGGAAGAACCTTTCAAAAATATGTTCCTGCTTTTCGGGAGGAATACCGATACCGTTATCTTTCACAGCAATCTCCAGCTGTGCGGCAGCTTCCTGGTAACTAACGTGAACGGATATATTGCCATTTTCAGGGGTGAACTTAAAGGCGTTGGAGAGCAGGTTAAAGATGATCTTCTCTATTTTATCTGCATCGTACAACATTTTCAGTTCCTGTACATTGCTCTGGAAGGCCAACTGGATATGCTTTTTATCAGACAGGTCGGAAAAAGAGCCGGTGAGGTCCTTCACAAAGCCGATGATATCTCCTTCTGCAGGATGCAGTTTAATTTCCTGGACTTCCATTTTACGGAAGTCGAGCAACTGGTTCACGAGGTTGAGCAGGCGCCGTGCATTCCGCTGCATCAGCTCCAGCTGTACCTTTAAGGAGCCTTCCGCCGTTTGGCGGACAATCTTTTCCAGCGGCGTGATAATGAGACTAAGCGGCGTTCTGAACTCATGACTTACATTGGTAAAGAAGCGGATCTTCAGCGCATCCAGTTCGTGCATGCGCGCGGCTTCCTGTGTTTGCTGTTCCATCCTGAACTTCAGCCGTTCCCGCTCCAGTATGATGCGGCGGGCCAGCAGCAGTGCACCCAGTATGAGCAATATATAACCGAGAAAGGCCGGCCAGGTTTTCCAGAACGGCGGAAGTACTTTTATTTTCAGGGTAAGCCCTTTTTCATTCCACACGCCATCGTTGTTGGAAGCCTTTACCCGGAATGTATACTCGCCGGGGTCGAGGTTGGTGAAGGTGGCTTTTCTTTGCAGCCCGTCGGTATACAGCCATTCTTTATTAAACCCTTCCAGCATATAGGCGTACCTGTTCTTTTCGGGGTGGAAATAGTTCAGGGAAGCAAATTCCAGGGAAAACACATTTTCACCAGGTTTCAGGGTGATGCTTTGTGTTTCGGGAATGGCGGCTTTCAGCAATATACGCCCGTTGATCTTTTCGCCTGGCAGCACGCTTTTGTTAAAGATCTGCAGATCGGTGAGCACTACGGGCGGGATATTATTATTGAGGGCAATGGCATCCGGGTAGAAAAGATTGAACCCATTGCCGCCACCGAAAATAAGTTCACCGCGACTGGTTTTCAGGGCGGCGTTTTCGTTGAAATCTTTTCCCTGCAGGCCGTCGGATTCATCATAATTTTTGAAAGTATAGGTATTGCCCTCAATGGTCATATTAGACAGGCCGTTGGGAGTACTCATCCACAGGCGGTGATCATTGGCTTCGAGGATGTTCAGGATGGAGTTGTCCGGAAGGCCGTTTTCTTTACGAAGGGTAAGGAAGCTGTTGTTTTTGGGATTGAAGAGGTCCAGCCCCTCCCGGGTGCCAATCCATATGCGGCGGCGGCTGTCCTGGAAAATGCATACCACGTTATTATGACTGAGACTGGTGCTGTCGCCGGGGAGGTTGTTGTAATGTTTAAAAGTGCCGGTGGCGGGGTTATATACATCGAGGCCATCGGAAGTGCCTATCCAGAGGTTGCCCTGGTGATCTTCCATGAGGGCGGCAATGTACCTGGACTTTACCTCCTGCCGGTAATGCCGGAACCGCCCGGTGGCAGGGTCCATCCGGTTAAGACCGCCACCGAGAGTGCCTACCCACAGCTGGTGGCGGTTATCTTCCAGTATTTCCCATATACTGTTATCGCTGATGCTGGTACTATCAGCCGGATCGTGTTTATAATGAATAAAACGGCCGTTATCGAAGCGGTCCAGCCCACCAAAATAAGTGCCTACCCATAGCTGTTTGTTGTGATCGATACATAAACTGACAATCACATTACCGGAGATGCTGTTATTGTTGGCGGCATCGTGCCGGTACTGGGTGAAGATATTGCGGGTACGGTCAAAGTAAATCAGTCCGCCTCCATTGGTGCCTATCCATAAATTACCGGCTGCATCTTCCACAAACCGGTTCACATCATTATACGGCAAACTGTTACGGCTATACGCCTGGTACTGGTATAGCGGGAATTTCACCATATTTTCGTGATAAAAGTTCAACCCCTTTTTGAAAGTACCGATCCATATAATGCCGGTATTATCTTTATACAGCGTGGTGATACTGTTCTGGCTCAGGCTGCGGTTATCTTCATTGATATTCTCAATGTAACGGACGCTTTGCGTTTTCTTATTAATAATATTGATGCCGCCATGATCGGTGCCTATCCATACCAGGCCATTGTTATCCGGAACAATGCCTCTTACAATATTGTTATTCAGCGCCATGCCGGGTGTATTCTGACCAATATGCCGGAAATGTTGGGTACTTACCTCAAAATAGTAAACGCCGTTGTCTTCATTATTACTGAACATCCACAGGTCGCCATCGGCATCTGCTACCATTATCCAGCCGCCAGGAGGGATTTCAGATCTTACGAGTGTATAATCACGGTAAACCACCTGGTGGTTGCGGGCGTCCATTTTTTCCAGCAGGCCATTGCTGTGCAGCAGCCAGTAAGCGCCCGCCTTACCTGGCAGCAGGGCGGATACGCTGTTGGTTCCAATACTGCCGCTGTCATTACTATGTGTAAACCGTTTTACCCCGTTGGCGGTATTTACCAGGAAAATTCCCGCCGAAGGGTGCAGGAACCAGTACCCGCCGGAGGGATCTTTTACTATATCGGTAACGGCGTTCCCGGGAAATCCCCACTGGCGGAGGATCTTTTCCGGGTGCCGGTTAAAACGGGTGGTCACCGGGTCGTAGATATTGATGCCCGACCGGGTTTGGACCCAGAGCTGCTGCCCCGGCCCAGCCATGATTTTACTGATATTATTATCCGCTACCGAAGTAGTATCGCGCAGATCATGCTGGTATACTGTGAAATGATAGCCGTCGAACCGGTTTAGTCCCGACACGGTGCCTATCCACATAAACCCGGTGCTGTCCCTGAAAACACAGTTTACCTGGTTATTAGACAAGCCCTGGTTGATATCAATCCTGTT
>NZ_DATMTE010000055.1:0-12102 GCF_035564935.1 Chitinophaga sp.
AAACATTTTTACCCCAACCAGGATGAACGGCAGTAATGCGGAGGCAGATGACACAAAGGAACGGATTATAAAGATTGTCAATTCCATGGCTAAAAGTGCCAGCCTGCTGGCATTTACGCTGGGTTGCCTGTTATATTATATGACAGGCCACAAGATCATTTTACTCCCGGCCCTGCTGGAAAGTGCCCTCTTCCTTTCTATATTGCTGATTACCAGGTATAGCAACCCGGTATCCGGGAAACGGTTCATGTTCTTTTTACACAGTATGTCTATCTGGTTCTTTGGCGTATTGCTGGGCCCTGCTTCCCAGGTTTACCTGTTTGCACCCTTCCTTGCTTTTTGTGTGTTCCTGGTATTTGAAAAACCATGGTCGCAGATAGTGGTACTCACCGCCAGCGTAATGATGATGATACTTATTGGCATCAATTACCGGTACGGGGTAATTGCATCGCTTCCGCTAAATAAGGAAACCGAACTATATTTACACTGGCTGGTAATCATTTCAGCTACTTTTCTTAACGGCACCGCGCTGTATTATTATGCAAAAGAAAGCAGGCACCAGAACAGGCAGCTGAAAAAGCTGGTAAGTCAGCTCGACAAAACCAACCAGGCGATGCGTATTTACGTACGCGAAACCACGCACGAGATCAGGTCGCCGCTCAATGTGGTAAACAGTATCCTACAAAATTATATTGAAACGGCCGACCAGGGGAAAAGAACCGTCCAGGTAAGCATTGCCCACCTGGAAGCCATTCACTTTGCCTGCCAGGATATGCAGCTGGTAGTAAGCAATGCACTGGGATGGTCGAAAATTGAAGCCGGCAAAGACGAGATCATCAACTCCCCGTTTCACTTCAGCGACTGGGTACTGCACCTGTGCGACACCTACGAGTACCTGGCCAAAAGAAGATCCGTACATATAAATATTGCCTTGCACGATAACCTGCCGGAATATATCCTGGCAGACAAGTCAAAGTTGCGCACCATCATTGTTAACCTTCTCAGCAACGCTATCAAGTTCACCGCTTTCCGCTCCATCATTACGGTGAAGGCCGGTATGAAAAACGGACAGCTGTCGGTTGCTGTTATAGACCAGGGCATAGGTATTTCTGCCGACCGGAAGGAGCACATTTTTGATCCCTATGTTACCGAACCGGGACAACATACCGAATCAAGCGGGCTTGGACTGCCCATTGCCCGGCACATGGCGCGTATAATGGGCGGTGATCTTACCGTAACCGATAACCCCGATGGATGCGGCAGCATTTTCACCCTGCGGATGCCGGTAGAAATAACCACGACGCCTCCTGCCGCCCGTCATATACCGGACTTCTCTACATTAAAAGGATTGAAGGTATTAGTGGTAGACGACGATCCCCTGAACCACCTCGCGTTTTCACTGGCGCTCAAACGCATGGGCATAGAAGCCATACTGGCCGACTCTGGTCCGCAGGGACTCGCCAAAGCACGGTTACATCAGCCGGATGCAATACTGATGGACATGATCATGCCATATACCAGCGGTGTGGAAATGCTGTTGCAGTTCCGGGCCAGCCGTGACCTGCGGCATATCCCGTTCATCCTGGTATCCGGTAATAGTTACAGCGAAGTAAAAGAAGAAGTGACCGCTTCCGGGGCAGATGGTTTTTTAAGCAAGCCGGTAAATATTGAACAATTGTATACCTTATTAAAAGACCTGGTAATAACGGCAAACACTAATCCGCAGGTTTCAGCCGCCAGGTAGCCCTGATCCGGCCCATCTGCCGCATTTTCTGCAACTGCTCTTCTGTGGCGCTTTCTACCAGGTGCGGCAACCCGGTGAGCCTTGTGTGATCACGCACGGCCATCTTATCTGCCACAAATCCCATCTTCCTGAAAAAAATCTCCGCAGCCTCAAAGCTGTCGAACATCTTTTCATGGATCTGGTGCTGCGCATAAAACGCTTTCCATTGTTCGTCCCGCTTAATCTCATTGGTTGCAGCATCCCGTTTCACATAAATATCTGCCGTGATCCAGTATCCTCCCCGTTGTTGCAACACGCGGCGGATAATACCGCACAACTTCTCTTTTTCCGTATCATCCAGGTACATCAGCAGTCCTTCAT
Source organism: Chitinophaga sp. (assembly GCF_035564935.1). Classification (GTDB taxonomy): domain Bacteria; phylum Bacteroidota; class Bacteroidia; order Chitinophagales; family Chitinophagaceae; genus Chitinophaga. Next base: position 2,105 of record NZ_DATMTE010000055.1, read on the forward strand.
TCACTATCACCAGTGGACCTTCGGGAAAACGGCTTACCCATTCCATAAACAGTTCCTCGTCGAGTGCATTCAATGGCAATAACTCCAACACACCCGCAGGTGGCTGCTTCTCTAATGCCGCTACAAATGTTTTTTTTATGGCAATTACATCCGGCAGGTCTGTATCAATATAATGATACCCTGGTTGTTTTACCGTTTCCAGTCCCCGGAAAGAAAACCCCGACGATAACTCCAGGATATTCCTTTCCGGCAGCTCTTCCAGCAACTGGTTAATACTCCAGTAGCGGTCTTCGAAATGCACCAGTCTTGCCCAGAAGGAAAGATCTCTACTTTCCTTATCCACGAGGTAAGGATGCGGCGCCAGCATCAGCGCTGCGGCTTCTTTTGCATAAGGAATAGCGGTAACCCCTTTCAGAAGCAGTAATGATTTGGCAGTTGGACTGATAGTGCTGTAATCCCGGTGAGCAGTTTCCATATCCGTTAATTTACAAATAAAGATACATACTAAGTGTTATGGTTACCGGCTAAAAAACGGGCATAAAAATCCGGGACAGGGCTATTACGGATACCGGCAATTGTTTCTTCTACAGGGTAGGCTATCTTCCGGATAACCGGTGTAATATTATTACCGGTAACTGTAAGTTGCAGGTAAGCCGCCAGCCGGTCCTCTTCTTTAGACCTGCCTACAGACCCGGTATTGATCACCATTTTTCCCGCTTTCAGCGGGCGTATATAAGAGAGATGGGTATGCCCGGTTACCATTATATCTGCATGATGTTCGTCCATCATTTCCAGCAGGTCATTTTCATCATGATCCTGGTAAACGTATTCATCATTACTGCGGGTACTGCCGTGTACCAGCAATATTTTTGCACCACCCGCCTCCAGCTGCAGGTATGGCGGCAGCGCTGCCAGGAAAGCCGCATGCTCCGGTGCAATGGTTTCCTTTGTATGATTAATTGCCAGCAGCCTGGCTTCCCGTTCCTCCATGCCGTGTTTAGGGAGCGGACGCACAGGGTGATCAAAGGCAATACGCTCATCATGATTGCCCATAATTACCGGGATATTCCTTTCCCTGATCAGGTTTATTACTTCATTATGCCAGGGCGCCGCATCGGTAAGATCACCCAGGCAATACACCTGGTGGGCGCCAAACTGTTCTATATCTTCCAATACCGATACCAGCGCTGGAAGATTTGCGTGGATATCGCTGATGATGGCCAGCTTCAACATTTCATTATTCATTTTAACAACTGCAACATTACTATTTAATTCAGGTGCTGCCCTTTTACCCTTAAAAAATACCATGATCCACCGGAATAGTACCATTACTTTCCTGCTATAAACGCTGCCAGGTAAGGCGCGGTTTTACTGTTGCGCGCTTTGGCCACTTCCTGTGGCGGGCCTGCCGCTACAATCTTTCCGCCTTCATCGCCTGCGCCGGGGCCAATGTCAATTACCCAATCGCTCCCCGCTACCACCCGCATTTCATGTTCCACTACAATTACCGTATTCCCTGCATCCACGAGGCCATTCAGCTGCTTTATGAGCTTCTCCGCATCGGCAGGATGCAAACCCGTAGTTGGTTCATCCAATATGTACAGGGTATTTCCTTTACCGATACGCTGCAGCTCCGTGGCTAGTTTTATGCGCTGCGCCTCCCCGCCGGAAAGCTCTGTAGCCGGCTGGCCCAGCCGCAGGTAGCCCAGCCCTACTTCATGCAGCACTTCCAGGGAACGCTGCAGGGTGGCATCTGCTGCAAAAAAATCCCTGGCTTCGTCCACCGTCATACCCAACACTTCCGCAATATTTTTCCCTTCCCAGGTAACTTCCAGTGTTTTGGCATTATACCGGGCGCCATGACAGGTAGGGCAAGGGGCATATACACTCGGCAGGAAAAGCAGTTCTACCATTACGGCGCCTTCCCCCTGGCAGGTTTCACAGCGGCCTTTGGCCACATTAAACGAGAAGCGGCCGGCATCATATTTACGTGCTTTTGCCATTTTTGTAGCAGCAAATAATTTACGTACCTGGTCAAAAAGACCGGTATAGGTAGCAAGATTAGAGCGAGGTGTGCGGCCAATCGGTTGCTGATCTACCTGCACCAGGCGTTTAATATGTTCCATACCTGCTGTGATATCGCCTCCAAGCGTAATGGGCTTGGATGGTTCGAGCTCCTCTCCTTCTTCTGCTGCCGGCGGCGCTTCGCCAAGATGCGATGTTACCAGTTCCACCAGCACCTGGCTTACAAGGCTCGACTTACCCGAACCCGAGATGCCGGTTACAGTTGTGAACACACCCAGCGGAAATGCGGCGGCCAGGTTAACAAGATTGTTGCGGGTTACGCCTTCCAGTTTTAACCAGCCTTTTGGCAGGCGGGTTTTCCGGGGAGTTATTTTTTCTTTTGAGAAGAGATAATGCCGGGTGCTGGAAGCCTTTATGGCGGCGAGTCCTGCCGGTTCCCCGCTGTACAGCACTTCTCCGCCGTTTTCCCCTGCAGCCGGACCAACATCTACGATCCATTCCGCGTGACGGATCACATCAAGATCATGTTCCACCACGAACAACGAGTTGCCTGCCGCTTTCAGTTTATCCATGGCCGTTAATAATGCAGCGGTATCTGCAGGATGCAGTCCTGCTGATGGCTCATCCAGTACGTATACCACGCCAAATAAATTAGAGCGCACCTGTGTGGCCAGGCGTAAGCGCTGCAATTCACCCGGTGAAAGACTTGGAGAGCTGCGTTCCAGCAGGAGATAGCCTAACCCAAGGTCTAGCAGGATGCCAAGGCGCAGGGCCAGGTCCTGTGCAATGCGTTGCGCTACCAGGATACGTTCGGGATGTAACCCTTTTGCCGCAAAGGCGGAAGACGATCCGTCCGCGTATCTTTCCATTAAAGCGGCCAGGTGTTTCAGTGGCAGTCTTGACATTTCAGCAATATCGAGGCCGTCGAACTTTACAGACAATGCCGCACGCCCCAGCCGCTTCCCTTCACATTCCGGGCATTCGCGGCTGATCATATACTGCGATACCCTTTTTTTCATGGCTGCACTTTCTGTATGGGCGAAAGTATGCATCACATATCTTTTCGCCCCGGAAAAGGTACCCATGTAACTGGGTTCCATTTTCCGTTTAATAGCCTCCTTCACTTCTGCGGCGGTGAAACCGGCATACACAGGTACCACCGGCTGTTCTTCCGTGAACAGGATCCAGTGGCGCACCTTCTTTGGCAGTTCGCGCCAGGGCTTGTCCACATCATAGCCCAGCGTAGTGAGGATATCCCGGAGATTTTGCCCGTACCAGGCCGTAGGCCATGCCGCCACTGCGCGTTCACGGATAGTGAGTGAATCGTCCGGCACCATGGATGCTTCCGTTGCATCATAAATACGGCCCAGCCCATGACATACCGGGCAGGCGCCTGCAGGCGTATTGGGAGAAAAGAACTCTGAATCCATTGAAGCCACACCCCGCGGATACACGCCTGCACGGGAATACAGCATCCGCAGGAGGTTTGATAAGGTGGTTACACTGCCTACAGACGATCGCGTAGTAGGCGCCCCTCTTTGCTGTTGCAGGGCGACCGCAGGCGGCAGCCCGTCTATTTCATCCACTACCGGTACCGGCATCAGGTGAAACAACCGCCGTGCATAGGGCGATACAGATTCCAGGTAACGGCGCTGCGCTTCTGCGTACAGCGTACCAAAAGCGAGGGACGACTTTCCCGAACCGGAAACACCGGTAAATACCACCAGCGCATTCCGGGGAATACTAAGACTAACATTTTTCAGGTTGTTTTCACGCGCGCCGCGCACATGTACAAAACCGGGGGTACCCGTATTGGAGGGGATCAGATCTTGTTTCCGCATGAGAACGCCGGCACAAAAATTATGCCCCGCACAGCAGTTACTCCCGGGAAAGGCAAGCAACAACGGCAAATTTTTAACACCGCAAGAACCGGGTTTTCTGTGGATGCCCTGGCAGCTACTTTTATATCTCCATAAAATATTAACAGATGAAAGATATCAGGAAACGGTTGCAGCAGCACAACTGGCAACAGGCAGCAACCAATCTCAACGACCACGGCTATACGTTGTTGAAAGGGATGCTCGGCAAAGAAGAATGTGATACGCTGATCAGCGCCTACCAGGCGGATGACACCTATCGTAAAACGATAGTAATGGAACGTTACCGTTTTGGAAAAGGGGAATATAAATACTTTCAGTATCCGCTGCCGGAGCTGATTACAAACATCCGTGAAACCGTGTACCCGTTCATTGCACCGGTGGCCAATAAATGGATGGAAGTACTGAATATTGCACAGCGGTACCCCGATACACACACGGCGTTAAAGGAATACTGCCACGCCAACGGGCAAACGAAGCCCACTATCCTTATCCTTAAATACGGAAAAGACGGCTTTAACACGCTGCACCAGGATCTCTACGGCGATATTTATTTTCCCATGCAACTGGTAGTATTCCTGAATGAGCCGGGGGAAGACTACAACGGCGGCGAGTTTGTATTAACCGAACAAATTCCGCGGGCGCAGTCCAAAGCCAATGTGCTGCAACCCCAACGGGGGGATATGCTGATATTCACCACCAACTTCCGGCCGGTAAAAGGCAGCAAGGGATATTACCGTGTAAACATGAAGCATGGCGTAAGTCCCGTGCATAACGGGAACCGGCATACGCTGGGTATTATTTTCCATGATGCCCTGAGCTGAGTATTATTCACCCCAGGCCGTAAGTAACAGGTTTCGCGGGCCGCCGTGGTTGCGGTGCTCACAAAGGTAAACGCCCTGCCAGGTGCCTGTAGCGAGTTTCCCGTTGCGGATGGGGATCATCACGGAACTACCCAGCAGGGCGGCTTTCAGGTGTGCCGGCATATCATCGGGGCCCTCATCGTCATGGAGGTATTCCGGGTCATTTTCCGGGACTGCTTTGCTGAAATACATTTCAAAATCTTTCCGCACGGTAGGATCTGCGTTTTCATTGAGTGTAAGCGATGCAGAAGTGTGCTGGATAAATACCTGCAGCATACCGGTTTTTATTTCCGAGAGCTGCGGAAATGCCTGCAGAATTTCGGTGGTGATAATATGAAACCCTCTTCTTCTTTGTTGCAGCTGTAATGCCTGCTGAAATATTTTCATGCGGTGCAAGTTAAACAATTCGTTACTGACCATACGTCACTTTCCAGATGCGGTTGGTTTTATCGTCTGTTACCAGCAGCGCGCCATTCTTCAATACCAGCAATCCTACCGGGCGGCCTTTTACATCTGCGGTAGCGGAATCTTTTATAAAGCCGGTAAGAAAATCTTCCGGCTCGCCGGAAGGTTTTCCATTGGCAAAGGGTACAAACAATATTTTGTATCCTGATATTGGCTTGCGGTTCCAGGAACCATGCTGGGCAATGAACGCGCCCTTGCGGTATTTTTCCGGGAATTTATCTCCCGTATAAAATGCCAGGCCAAGGGAAGCCGTATGAGCGCCCAGCTGTACATCAGGGACAATGGTATTGTTCACCTCCGGAGGAGCAGGATCTTCCACCCGTGTATCTTTATGCTGGCCATAATAGTTCCAGGGCCATCCGTAAAAGCCGCCCTCTTTTACATGGGTAAGATAATCCGGCACCAGGTCGTTGCCCAGCTTATCCCTTTCATTTACCGCCACCCATAGTGTGGAGGTGCCGGGCGCCCAGTCCATGCCAACGGGGTTTCTCAGGCCTGAAGCATAAATGCGGCGGCCCGATCCATCGGGATTTATTTCTATGATGGCTGCCCTTGATTGTTCGTTCCCGATACCCTTTTCTGCATGATCGGTGCCTGAGCCTACAGCAATATAAATTTTGGACTGGTCCTTACTGGCGATGATATTACGGGTCCAGTGCCGGTTTACCTTGCCTGCAGGGAGGTCCGTGATCTTTTCCGGCGAAGCCGTGATAACAGTATCACCGGTTTTGTAAGGGTAGCGGAGTAATGTGTTGGTGTTGGCTACATAAAAGTAATTTCCGATCAACAGCATCCCGAAAGGCTGGTCCAGGCCGGTGAGGAAAGCAGTACGCAACTCGGGGAAGCCATCATGATCGGCATCGCGCAGGAGGGTGATACGGTCAGCGCTGTTTTTCATGCTTTTAGATTTACTGGCGCCGATAATGGCAGCGCCTACCTTCATAAAAAAGGGATAGTTGCTGTTAGACTCCGCAACGAGTACATCGCCGTTTGGAAGGGCGTACATCCACCGGGGATTCTGAAAGCCATCAGCAAACAGTGAAACATGAAAGCCTGCCGGTGCAATGGGGGTTTCACCTGGCTGCCATCCGCGTACCTGGCTGTAGTTTGCATAGGATTTTGTGGCGTGCGGCGGCGGCAAACGACTACTGTCCTGGGCAGGCAGCAGATAAGTTGAAAACAATAATGCGAGTGACAACAAATACTTTTTCATGAGGTGGTATTTTCAGGATGATACCTCTATTGTTACAATATTTGCGCCACCGGGTAGCGGGCACAGGTATATGTATTACGAAATCTTTAATTTGAATACCGTTACATTTTTGTTTATCTTCAACGTTCCCGCCAAAAGAATCAAATGAGTGTGAAGACCTAAATGCTTAAAATTTTAGCCATGACAAGACCACAACAGATAATGATCATTGACGACGATGCGGATGACAGAAGTTTTTTTCAGGAGGCCATCAATAATATTTCCCCCGTCATTGAAACCCATGTTTGCAACAGTGGAATACAGGCATTGGCCATGTTCCAGGAAAAAAAGATCACCGCACCTGATTACATCTTTCTTGATTTTAACATGCCCCTGATGAATGGAAGGGAATGCCTGATAGAGTTGAAAAAGATCTTGCAGCACCAGCTTACCAACATTATTATACTGAGTACTTCTGATATGAAGGAAGACATGGAAGATGCCATGCGGCTTGGCGCCAAATTATTCCTGACCAAGCCCAATACTTTCCAGGAGTTGTGCGTGATGCTGAGAGGTGTGCTGGAGGGGCGGTGGCATAAGCTGTTTTCCAGTTCTGCAGGCACAGAAAAGTAAGGCATTATTTTGCGACTGCCCCTTTATTGTATTTGTTCCTGTATTCGAGCGGCGATAATCCGGTAGTTTTCTTGAAGATTGTTCTGAATGCCTTTGTATCCGAATATCCTACTTCCCACATAATTTCATTAATGTTTTTACGGCTGCTTTCAAAGCTTTTCTTCGCCACTTCTACTTTTACCCTTTGAATATATTCCGATACCGTGTTGCTGGTTGCTTTTTTAAATCTTCTTTCCAGGCTTCTGCGGCCCACTGCAAACATAGATGACAGCTGTTCTACAGTGATTTTTTCCTGCCAGTTCTGTTCAATAAATTCCTGCGCCTGTTTTACCGATTCATCCTGGTGTTCGCGCTGGCCTTTGAAGATGGTAAAGGTGGACTGGTTAGTACGGTCTATTTCAATTTCAAAATACTTGGAGGCCAGGATCGCCATATCGCGATCGGTATATTTTTCTATCAGGTAGATAAGCAGGTTCCAGAAGGAATTGGCGCCACCACTGGAATAAATACCGTTTTCATCTGTAATGATCTTTTCAGATACCAGTTCTATATCGGGAAACATATTCCTAAATTCATTGGCGGCCAGCCAGTGGGTAGAACAACGTTTTCCTTTGAGCAAACCTGTGGAAGCCAGTAAAAAGGCGCCTACGCAAAGGCTTGCTACTTCCGATCCTTCCCGGTGCTGCTTTACAATCCACGGGAAGAAATCTTTATTCTGTTCAATTACCATTTCCCGTTCCCCGTTTACGGCAGGAATGATGATCAGGTCGGCTTTATGTTTTTCTGAGATCAGTACATCCGGCGTTACTTTAAAAAACCGGTCGTATTCCTGCGCTTCTTTGGAGAGCCCTACCAGCTGTACATTAAACAGCGGATCTTTTCCAACGCTTTCCAGGAAGTCGTTGGCTTTGGTGAAACATACAAAAGGGCCTTCAATACAGCTGAGCGCCACAGCGCCTTTGGGAACGAGAATGGATATTTGTTTCATAGTTCAAATCTAAGATAAAAGTTTGTCGGAATCAACCCTTAAACAGTGTTGAACGACACTTTTTTCCAGATAAAAAAAGCCGGCAGTACCGGCTTCTTTTTATTACTATGCTTCCGCCATCATGCCCGTAGCATTAGCTACGGCGCCTTTGGCCAGTTTTCTTTTTACAATCATACTTACCTGGTACACAAGGTAAATACAAGGCAGTGTTAACCCAACAATTACCCATCCGAGTGTGTCGTAGTGTTCAATGGGGCTGAATTTATCTTTCTGCGTTACGATCATTCCCCCGATAACAGCGGCTATTCCGCCGGCAATCTGCTGCAGGGAAGAGTTCACACTCATAAAGGCGCCACGGTCCGACAGGTCCGGGATACCGGTGGTTAATGCGGTGAACGGGATCATACGCCCCATGATACCGGCCATCATCAATACATTCAGGCACATAACGATCCAGAGCGGCTGCGGCGATAAGTGGGTATAAATAATAATGATCACCAGGGCGTATATGGAAGCAATGGTAAAGAGGGTGAACCTGTCTTTCTTATCACTTAATTTCCCGAGCACCGGCATAATAAACAGGGAACCTATACCCGTAACCATGAACAGCAAAGGCAGTTGCTCCTGTGTTACATGCAGGTTGTTCACTGCAAACGCGCTACCGAAGGGCATCATCATAAACCCGCCTATGGACATCAGTGCGGTGGTAGTAAAACCAACCCGGTAATCGCTGTTCTTCACCGTATGCCAAAGATGGGTGAAAGCGCTCTTGTCGTGCTGCACCGCCAGGTGCGCAATAACGGGTTGCATCCGGAGAATGATCAGCAGCATCACCAGGCCGGCGACGCCTGCCACCAGGAAAAAGGGCGCTTCCCATCCCCAGGCATTGGCCAGGTATAACCCGATAGGAATACCCAGCACCTGGCTGGCGCCAAACGCCATCTGTACAAAACCCATTACACGTCCGCGTTGCGAGATATCAAAAAGATCGGTGATAATGGCCAGGGAAATAGATCCCATCACACCGCCGAACAAGCCCGTAACGATACGGGCCGCGATCATGGTGTAATAAGTATTTGCAAAGCCGCAGCAAAGCGTGCCGGCGATAAAGCCGGTGTAAAAAAATACCAGTAACTTTTTACGGTCGAACCGGTCCGCAAAACCGGCGGTGAGCAAGCCGGAAATACCGGCGCTGAAGGCATATGCAGATACGATCAGTCCAAACTGGTTAGGCTTTATGCTCATTGATTTCATGAGCATATCACCCAATGGCGACATCACCATGAAATCGAGGATGACGGTAAATTGGGTGAGCGCCAACAGGGCAACTATCATTTTCTGGTGACCGGAAAATGCGGGTGATGTTTGTTTCATTAAAGGAAGATTTGAGCTTATGTGTTATTAGTCTTCCAGCTCCGCACATTCGTACGCGCTGGCGTTGATCAATGCGATGATGCGTTCCGGTACCGGCTCAGCGGCTACTACCCTGAGCACGCAGTCCACATCTTCCATGTCTACCGTCCACCGGTCAATAAAGGATTGTTGATCCAGCACCGGGGCCACTTTGGAACGGGCTTCAGGGGTGGCAATATTTGTTTTGAAAATAAGAACGTGTTGCATAACCAGGTATTTTGTGAGCGAGCGTTCATTTATTAAATTGACTAAAAAAAATTATTTCAATAATCCTTTCACTACGCAGTCGAATGTTTGTTTCATGACTTTTTCCGAGAATTTAAACTTGCGGCCATCAAGGCTTTTGCCTTCGTTATGGAATTTGATCAGCGAATACAAAGGAGCAAAGGCAACAGACCAGTATACTTCAAGCGGCATTTCACTGATCTCCCCGCGTTTCACTGCATTATGCACATAATCGCCCATGGCCTGGCGAAACTCCAGGGTAACTGTTTCCAGCATTTTCTCTTTGTAGGCGGAGTTGCGCAGTTGTTCAAAAAAAT
>NZ_DATMTE010000056.1:0-14562 GCF_035564935.1 Chitinophaga sp.
CACCGCTCCAAAGGGTCAATTACCTGTATGATTAATATCTCTCAAAATAATTACATAGGTTTCGATGCACTCTTTAACCATGCCACCATTAGTATACTGGTAGCTGACCAGCAGCACCGGATCCTGATGGCGAACCCCTTCCTGCTCAACCAGTTTGGCTATACAAAAGATGAACTGGCAGGACAGTTAGTTAGCCTGCTGCTCCCCACTAACGGCAAAGAAGAATACGCTACACGGAAAAACGGCAGCCAGTTTCCGGTAGAAATAAGCCGGGCCGTCCACACTACGCCAGAAGGAATACTAACTATTATCTACATCACTGATACTACGGATCGCCGCAATGCGGAGATGACATTGCGGGAGCTGTCGCACCAACGGAAAGAAGCAACGGTGAAAGACAGGTCCCTTCAACGGATGACCAGCTTCCTCAACAGTTTATGGACCAGCACCGGCGCCATGATCATCGTTATCAATAACGACGGCTTTATCAGGTGGTTCAACCCCGCTGCTGAAAGGATACTGGGTTATAAAGCCAGCGAAGTAGTGGACGTATATACCCCCATGCTGCTACACGATCCGGAAGAAGTTGCCCTGCGGGCAGAACAATTCTCCCAACAGCTGAACCAACCTGTTGCCCCCGGCATAGAAACCCTTACTATTAAGGCCAGGCTGAACCTGTACAACGAATATGAATGGCAATATATCCGGAAAGACGGCACCACCCTGCCGGTATCCCTGACCGTATCCGCCATTCGCGATGCCAGCGAGATTACCGGGTATATCGGTATTGCCATCGATCTTTCCCGCATCAAGATAGCTGAGTCCGAACTGAGAAGCTCCCTGGAAAAAGAACGCGAGCTCAATGAACTCAAATCCAGGTTTGTATCCCTGGCCTCCCACGAATTTAGAACACCACTCAGCGCTATCCTCTCTTCCATTTACCTGGTATCTAAATACGAATCAGATGATGATGTACCTAAACGGAGTAAGCATATCCAACGCATTATTTCTTCCGTAAATATGCTCACAGATATATTGAACGACTTCCTGTCGGTAGGGAAAATAGAAGAAGGAAAGATACAGGTACGCCACAGTACTTTTGATGCCGGGAAACATATCAGCAATATCCTCGGCGAGATGGACGGGCTTAAAAAATCAAGGCAGAATATTTACTATGCACACCACGGCGCCGCCCAGGCCTGCATGGATCCTACGCTGTTAAAACACATCGTTATGAACCTTGTATCCAATGCCATCAAATTTTCCCCGGAGGGAGCCATTATTTCCATCCGTTCACAATGCAGCGACGGCGCCTTCCGTTTATCTGTAAAAGATAAAGGGATAGGTATCTCGGCTGAAGACCGCCAGCATCTTTTTGAGCGGTTCTTCCGCAGCCAGCAGGTATCCAACATCCAGGGCACAGGACTGGGACTTCATATCGTAGCCAAATACGCAGAACTGATGAATGGTACGGTTACCTGCGACAGCCATCCTGAAAAGGGCACTGAGTTTATTGTTACGGTTCCTTTCCCCAAAAACTGATCATAATGGAAAAAATATTGCTGATTGAAGATAATCCGGCTATTTGCGACAACGTAGCGGAAATCCTGGAACTGGCCAACTACCAGGTGCTTACCGCCACCAACGGCAAAGAAGGAGTGGCAATGGCGCTGGAACACCTGCCCGATCTGATCGTATGCGATATTATGATGCCCGTGCTGGACGGCTATGGCGTATTGCATATGCTACATAAAAACAGGGCCCTGCAAAAAACGCCGTTCATCTTCCTCACCGCCAAAGCAGAAAGAACAGATATGCGAAAAGGAATGGAACTGGGAGCAGATGATTATATCACCAAACCCTTTGAGGGCACGGAATTACTCAGCGCCATTGAAAGCCGCCTGAAAAGATGCGCAGAGATCAAACAGGATACGGTAACCGGTTTGCACGGACTCCGTGTGCTGCTGTCGGCCAGTACCGGTAAAGATCCGCTCACCATGCTCAGGGAAGACCGTAACACCAACCATTATAAAAAGAAACAAAGTATTTACGCCGCCGGCAACCGCCCGGACCATCTGTACTACCTCCTGAAGGGAAAAGTAAAAACCTATAAACGTAATGACGAAGGCAAGGAACTGATCATCGGTTTGTATAATAAAGGCGATTTCCTGGGATATAACGCACTCCTCGAAGGCGGCAATTACCAGGAATATGCCGAGGCGATGGAAGATACGCTGCTGGCAGTTATTCCGCATAAAGACTTTGAACAACTGATCAGCAGCAACCCGGAAGTACTGGGAAAATTTATCCAGCTTTTATCTAAAGAAATGGCGGAGAAAGAACAGCAGCTGATCGGGCTGGCATATAATTCACTCCGCAAAAAAGTAGCGGAAGCCCTGCTGCTTCTCAACAAGAAATATAATACGGAAGACAGCAAACATTTTACAATTGATATAAGCCGGGAGAACCTTGCTGCAGTAGCAGGAGTGGCCAAGGAATCGCTGATACGGACATTGGGCGACTTCAGGGACGAGGAACTGATTACATTGAAAGAAGGACAGATCGCCGTACTGTCTGTCAAAAAACTGGCAGCACTGGTAAACTAAGGGAGCTATACTTTTTCTGCGGCAATAAATACAAGAAAGGCTACTTTCAGCCGCTCATATTCCTCCATCATTCCTTCCATATCACTTTTCAGCACAGCATAAACGTGAGGGGAAGGTACCTCTGCCGGTTGTTTATTTAACCATTCCAGCTGCTCCCCAACTTCATGCCTTAACAGGATAAGCAATTCCTCCCTGTCCAGCATAGTAAGCTGAAACTCTTCCGCCTCCTCAATAAACGACCGCCGCGTTGTTTCCTTCAACGCAGCCGCCAACCGGTTGATCAGCGAGGCATTATCTTCTCTTAAGGCTTTCAGTATCCTGATCCAGTTATTGCATGCTTCCTTATAGGCAGCAATATCTGTTTCCCTCAAAGGTTCATAAGACATATTGATAATTGCTAGTTGTAATAGGTTTGCTGCATCTGCAGGCGCTGATCTGCACTCCATCTCTTTAACAGCTGACATAAATGTTGCTGATGATGATTCATCTGGCGGATACCCGACATCAGCTCCATTAAATACCGGAGATACTGTTCTCCGGGTAAATAATTCTCTCTCTTCGCCACATCTTCCAGCGCTGCCGTCATTGATTTGCTTTGCAAAACAAATTCTCTTACTACTTTATATAACTTGTTGATATGCTCCTGCCCGGGCTCTGCAGCCGGTTCTCTTTTTCTGGATCTTGCAGATGGCTGCAATTCCTGTTTCATATTACGCAGGATCACATTATGATAAATGGATACTTCCCGGTAAAAATGAATGAGCAGATCGCTGAAGTCGAGATACAAACCCGGTAAAGTACCTGCAGCCGACTGTACCTGTGTGTAAAAATCTTCCAGCTTCTCCAGCACCCTGGCCGTTTCCGGCGCAGCTTTCTCCACAATGCAACGCTGTATTTCTTCCGCATACCGGTTGTTGTTACCCGGCATACCTAACTGCATATCCAACAATGTTTTCACACCGGCATGACGACCGTACTGCCTGAAAATATAGTTCCCATATTTGCGTAAATGCCTGATGGGAAAGAATAAAAAACCTTCACAAAATTTCCGCTGACGGGAAGTAGGAGTTAATCCGCTGAACATGATTTGCATTTTTTAAAGAGGTAAAAGTACCACCGCCGATAGAAACGGTGATACCTTCTCAACAGCACGTCTCGCTTCGTTCACACTTAGGGATCCGGGTGGCTGTCCGGATGTTATAACAAAACTAACGCGGAATATACTATTGAACAATGACGTGCATTACTCCTCCTGCTGACTGTCATCATTTTTTAGGATGACCGGGGTCATTATCTGCCCGCGGAGGCTGGTAATCCATGCAGCGGTAAACGAGGAATTTCCTTACTACACGACCTTGCCGGGTAACAACAATAGGGGGCAGCGAACGAATAGTGCTGAAATAGGGCGCCAGCTCCTCTTCTACAAATTCCTGCTCATCCACATCGTCATTTACATCAGTAAGCGAGTTAATAAACAGGGCATTTTTTCCTTTTAATGCGTTGATATCCGTGCCGATAAAGTCAAATTGCAGGGCATTTTCGCCGATGATATTGCGGGAATAAACCATCCGGCCCAGGTAAAGATTCAGCATTGCGCTGGTTTTATAATCATCTGCAGAAAAAATGAAATCATCAGGGTATTCCTTTGCCAGTGTTTTTACCCCCGCTCCCAATCCCTTCCAGCCTATCATGGTATCATCCGAATGAATAGGCACAGGGTAAAAAATAACTTCCACCGCCAACGCAAGATGTATGATCAATGAGCAGATCCATTGCCAACGCACGTACCTGAAAGTGATCCAGGTACTTACCCATATAATGCCTGTAATATAAGCAGGCATCATCCAGTTGATCTTTACCCAGTAGATAGGGGAAATCAGCAGGAAAATGCCGAAAACCGGGATAAAGAAGCATAACAGGAAGAGTTGCCGCGCGGAAATCCGGTGAATATGCCACCCGTACTTACGTACCAGCCGGTACACGTAATATATCAAGGCAAAAAATAATACCGGCATCAGGATCGCCGCCTGGTGACCAATTACCCCAAAGAAATCCAACGGGTGAAATTCCACCCCGCCTACCCTTCCGGACGACTGGAACCTGAAAGAGGCAAAGTTGTTATCCACATTCCAGATCACTACCGGTAAAATAGTAATAAAGAAAAAGAGAACACTGGCAAAGAACCAGGGCGACCATAAATACCGCCGGTGCTGCCGTGACAACAACAGGAAGAGTACCGCGCCTGCCGGGAGGAAAACAGCCGTGTATTTACTGTCGAATGCCAGTCCCATGGCAATTCCCGCCCATATCCACCAGGCTTTGCGCTGCTCAAACACCGCCCGGTACACGGCAGTTAGCGACAAAGTCCAGAACAGCAGTAAAGGCACATCAGGAGTGGATACCAGCGAAAGAATAGTGATCATCAGTGTAGCGCCCAGCAGCAACAGGCCATTCCAGGCCCGCTCTTTAGGAAGGAAACACCGGGCCAGGGTATAAAAAGCCAGCAGCGTACCAATGGTTACCAGCGTATCTGCCAGCTTGATCACAAATACATGGGCACCCAGCAAGTCTGTAAAAGCACGCAGGATCCATGCAATAGCCGGGGGATGATCGAAATAAGACAAGGCAAAATGCTGCCCGTAAAAATAATAATAGGCATCCTGGGGCATGGCTCCCATGATGCCTATGAATGAAAATCTTAACAGCACAATGAACCCGACGGCAACAGCCATCCATTTATTTGCTGTGATATAGGCAATAAAACGCTTACCCCCCGATAGATCCTGCATATATAGGCTGACAGTTATAATTGTAACAGATGTTGTGATCAGATGCCCATCTTCCACAATCTCTGTGCCGCTTGGTAATTTTATCGCCGGCTTAACTATAATTAACACAATGATACAGCCCCTGTTCAGCTTTAGCAGGTTTTATGCTATTTCCCGGCCAGGCTGCCGGCGCCGCCATCAGCACAGAAAGGATCACCAGTTTGAGGAAATCTGCTGACAGCAACGCCACAATTCTTCCTGCACCGGCATTAAACAACTCTCTTAAACGGGTACACGAATATGGAATACTATCCCCTTAAAAAATCAAAAAAAATCATTATAATCAGCGTAATCCTGAGTCAGACAAAATCCGCGCTGCTAAAATTCGTAAATTTATTGCACCTCTTTTACCAAAACGACCTGCATGGCTGGACAAATCAATTTACCGGAGCACATCAAAGGTTTGGATGAAGCAGCTGTTGCAGCTTCAAGACAACAATACGGCAGCAATATTCCACCACAGCCTGCTACCAGCCCGCTGATGGCCGTATTGAAAGAGATCATGGAAGAACCCATGCTGGTGTTGCTGATAGCCGTTACCGCCATTTATTTTGTGCTGGGGGAACTTGGCGAGGCCTATTTTATGCTGGCTGCCATCGCGCTGGTATCCGGCATCTCCTTTTACCAGGACAGCCGCAGCCGTAAAGCGTTGGAAGCGCTGGAGGAAATGAATGAGCCGCTCAGCAAGGTTATCCGTAACGGGGAGCTTGTCAGTATTCCTACCAGCGAAATTGTTAAGGGAGATATGATGCTGGTTTCCGAAGGTAGTACGATCAATGCCGATGGAATTATTGTACACAGTAACGACTTCTCGGTCAATGAGTCCGCCCTTACCGGCGAGGCATATGCCGTATTCAAGCAGGCCGGCAGCGATGATAATAACGTATACAGCGGCGCAGTGGTGGTATCAGGGCTGGCCATTTGTGAAGTACAGGAAATTGGTGCGCAAACAAAGATGGGGAAACTGGGCACTGCTATTCTGAACATCAGGGAAGAAACCACTCCCCTGCAATTGCAAATCCGCCAGTTTGTAAAATGGATGGCCATAGCCGGTGCGGTCGTTTTCGTGGCTGTATGGCTGTTCAACTACATCCGCAGCGGCAGCGTTACGGATAGTCTTTTGAAAGGACTAACACTGGCCATGTCTATCCTGCCGGAAGAAATACCCGTAGCCTTTACCACCTTTATGGCGCTGGGCTCCAGGCGGCTGATGCAGATGGGCATCATTGTAAAAAAGATCCGGACCGTAGAGGCCCTTGGCAGCGCCACGGTGATCTGTACCGATAAAACCGGGACTATTACTGAAAATAAGATGAGCC
The DNA here is from genome assembly GCF_035564935.1 of Chitinophaga sp. Classification (GTDB taxonomy): domain Bacteria; phylum Bacteroidota; class Bacteroidia; order Chitinophagales; family Chitinophagaceae; genus Chitinophaga. The sequence goes on from NZ_DATMTE010000056.1 coordinate 6,754, forward strand.
TCAAGGCTGTATATAACGGGGCAGACTATACGCTATATGAAGAAGGCCACTTTCCCACTGCGCTGATCACTACCGCCATGTGGGCCAGTGAACCCGTACCGTTTGACCCGATGGAGAAAACACTGCACCGCCTGTACGAAGAAATGACGCCCGCGGATGAACGGAACAATTATACAATGGTACATGAATACCCGCTGGAAGGCAAGCCTCCTATGATGACGCATATTTTCGGAAATGCTGCCGGCAAACGCATCGTAGCGGCGAAAGGAGCGCCGGAAGCGATACTGCAGGTTTCCCATCTCCCCGAAAAAGAAAAACAGGTAATCCTTAACCAGGTAAATGCACTGGCTGCAGAAGGATACCGGGTGCTGGGCGTTGCTACTTCGGATTTTACGGGCAACAACTACCCGGCCACACAACAGGAGCTGCCTTTTGTTTTCACCGGCCTGCTGGCCTTTTATGATCCGCCTAAAAGTAATATAGGCGAGGTGTTCAGGCACTTCTACCAGGCAGGTATTAAAGTAAAGATCATTACCGGCGATAATGCCGTTACCACCTGCGCTATAGCCCGGCAGGCCGGGCTGCAGCAGGCAGAAGAAGCGGTAAACGGCGATACGCTGATGAAAATGGAAGAGAAAAAGATGCAATATACCCTCCGGTCTGTCAACATTTTTACACGCATGTTCCCCGAAGCTAAACTGGCCGCCATCAATGCTTTGAAGGCAGATAATGAAGTAGTGGCCATGACCGGCGACGGCGTAAATGACGGTCCCGCGCTCAAAGCCGCCCATATAGGCATTGCAATGGGTAAAAAAGGAACAGAGATCGCCAAACAGGCGGCTGCATTGATCCTCGTGAACGATGATCTCAGCAGCATGGTAGATGCCATTGCCATGGGACGCAGGATCTATACCAATATTAAAAAGGCTGTACAATATATTATCTCTATCCATATTCCTATTATACTCACGGTATCTCTCCCGCTGTTCCTTGGCTGGGTGTACCCGGATATTTTCACACCGGTGCATGTAATTTTCCTGGAAGTAATTATGGGGCCCACCTGCTCCATTGTATATGAAAATGAACCCATGGAAGAAAACGCCATGCAGCAGCCACCACGGCCTATTACACAAACTTTCCTGTCTTTCCGGGAAATGAATGTCAGCATCCTGCAGGGACTCATGATCACCGCAGGCGTGATGATTGCCTACCAATGGAGCGTGGCACGCGGAGCAGATGAAGTACTCACCCGCAGTATGGTATTCACCACACTGGTATTCGCCAATATTTTCCTTACCTTGGTTAACCGTTCATTCTATTACTCCTTTATACACAGCATGCGCAACCGGAATCGGTTGATGGTGGGCGTTATAGGCATCACGCTGCTGTTGCTGGCTGCTATGTTGTATGCGCCGCCGGTAGCGGGCTTCTTCAGTATTACCGGCCTTTCACTGTACGAACTGCTGTTATGCACAGGTATCAGCGCAGCATCGGTATTATGGTTTGAAATATGGAAGCTGGGAAAAAGAAAATTTCAACGCAATTAAACTGACAATATGAAGGTATTCACAACAAGGGTTATTCCGGAAGAAGGGTTGCAACTGCTGCAACGTGCAGGCTTTACCGTTATACAGTGGCAGGAAGAAAAAGAAATGACGCCTGCACAAAGAGTACAATATTGTAAAGAGAGTGATGCCCTGCTTTTTGCCGGTGGCCAAAAACTGGACCGGGCATTTTTAGAACAATGCAGGCACCTGAAAGTGATCAGCCTTTTATCTGTAGGATTTGATAACGTAGACCTGAAAGCAGCCACTGAACTCGGATTGCAGATCACCAACACACCCGGCGTGCTGAGCAACGCTACCGCCGATACCGCTTTTTTACTGATGATGTCGGTAGCCCGCAAAGCCTTCTTCCAGCACAAAAGAATTATAAAAGGCGAATGGGGGTTTTCCACACCTACCGCTAACCTCGGCATAGATATAGAAGGGAAAACACTCGGCATATGGGGGCTTGGGAATATAGGAACGGTAATGGCTAAACGCTGTAAAGCAGCCTTTGGTATGAAGGTAATTTATTGTAACCGGCACCGTAACGAAGCGGCTGAAAAAGAACTGGATGCCACCTTTGTTAGTTTCGATGAACTGCTGCAACAAAGTGATGTTGTGAGCATACATACTTCCCTTACACCTGAAACAAAAGAAAAGTTCAATAAAGACGCTTTCCGGAAAATGAAGCCCACCGCCATTTTCATCAATACGGCGCGGGGCGGCATCCACAACGAAACCGACCTCATTGCTGCGCTGCAGGATGGCGAAATATGGGGCGCAGGACTGGATGTTACCAATCCCGAGCCCATGCATCCGGACAACCCGTTGCTGAACATGCCTACAGTGGCGGTATTACCGCATATCGGCTCGGCAACCCTGGAAACCCGGAACGCCATGTCGAAGATTGCTGCCCTGAATGTAATTGCCGCATTAACCGGCCAGCCGGTACCTAATCCGGTAAATCATCTTTACAACCTGTAAAGGCAGCCCGTGATTGTTGGGTTAATACATATTCATTAACTTTAGTGAAAGCTCTCCAGCATGAAAAAGGTCGCTATCATAGGCGGATTACGCATCCCTTTCGTAAGGTCCTTTAAAGAATACAATCATATCAGCAACCAGGAAATGTTAACCACCGTTCTGACTGCACTGGTCGATAAATACCAGCTATCGGGGAAACGGCTGGGAGAAGTGGCGCTGGGCGCACTGCTTAACCGCTCCACCGACTGGAACTTTGCCAGGGAATGCGTACTGGGCACGGCGCTTGACCCGCATACGCCCGCCTATAGTGTGCTGAGGGCCTGCGGCACCAGCCTGGATACCACTATTCAGCTGGGCCTGCGCATTGGCTGCGGGCAAATAGATACCGCCATCAGCGGCGGCAGCGATACCAACAGCGATATCCCCCTTCTTTTCCAGCAACAACTCGCATGGAAGCTAACGGATCTTCGCGCTGCCAAAACATTTTCACAACGGCTTAAAATACTGACCTCTATCCGTTTCAAAGACCTGAAGCCGCTGTATCCTTCTATCGTGGAACCCAGAACTGGCCTGTCTATGGGACAGCATACCGAAAAGATGGTGAAGGAATGGGGCATTACACGCCAGGAACAGGATGCACTGGCCTACCAAAGCCATATGAATGCCGCAAAAGCTTATGATGAAGGCTTTTTCAATGATCTTATTGTTCCCTATAAAGGCGTTAAAAGAGACACGATTGTACGGGCAGATACCACCCCGGAAAAACTGGCTGCATTAAAACCAGCTTTCGACTTCAGCGGCAATGGTTCCTTAACTGCCGGCAACAGCACCTTATATACCGATGGCGCCGCCGCCCTGCTGATGGCCTCCGAAGAATATGCGCAACAGCAAAACTGGCCGGTGCTGGCCCACCTGGTAGATGCCGAAACCGCCGCAGTGGATTATGTTAACGGTGAAGGACTGCTAATGGCGCCTACCTATGCCGTGGCACGCATGTTAAAACGCAATCACCTGCAGCTGCAGGATTTTGATATTTATGAAATCCATGAAGCCTTCAGCGGGCAGGTACTCTGCACGCTGAAAGCCTGGGAAGATGCTGCCTATTGCAAAAAGCTGGGATGGGATACGCCGTTGGGCAGCATCGACCGCAGCAAACTGAATACAAAAGGCGGCAGCGTGGCCATTGGCCATCCGTTCGCCGCCACCGGCGCCCGCATTGTAGCGCAAACGGCTAAGATCCTGGAACAGCGCGGCAGCGGGCGCGCACTGATATCTATCTGCACTGCCGGCGGGATGGGCGTAACCGCTATACTGGAAAGATAAATTATTATTCACTTCACTTTCGTTGATCAGCATTTTCCGGCGTTTTATTACCGTATAGCTGGCAAATACCTATCAACTGGCGGGTGCAAATGAATGGCGGGAATATTTAATTGTCATATGTACACGTGTTATTCTCTCCACAAAAAAACCGCCCCGGGAAACCGGGACGGTTGGTCCATTGTCATCCATTTCACCGAATAAATAATTCGTAACATGCATAATGCAGATACCATGCCGGAAATGATTCCCTATGGCGCCTTCGGCGCCGCGCGAGTTATGTCTGACGCAGGATTACGCTGATTATACTGATTACCGGATATTATTTATGATTACAGTGTAGTTGGCTGACTTAAGATTATCGGATACTATTTTAAATTTTTTGATTAAGGATTGCAACGATATTTTTTTACCGTAATGAAACCGGAACTTAGTGCAATACTTTTTCAAGTTCTTTTTCTAAAGCTTCTCCTCTCAGGTTAGTGGCAATGATACGTCCCTGCGGATCGAGCAGGAAATTTTGCGGGATGGAATGGATCATGTATAATTTAGCGATATCGCTTTTCCACCATTTCAGATCGCTTACATGATGCCATGCAAGACCATCCTTTTCAATAGCGGCAGTCCATTTTGCAGCATCACCGGTTCTGTCGAGGGAAACGCCCAGGATATCAAAGTTCTTATCCTTGAATTTATTGTATGCTTTTACCACGTTAGGGTTTTCTGCACGGCAGGGACCACACCAGCTGGCCCAGAAATCAAGCAGTACATATTTACCCCGCAGATCAGACAGCTTCATGGTTTTACCATCAGGAGTAGGAGCCGAAAAATCAGGCGCTACCTGGTTTTTTCCCAGCAGTGCAGATGCTTTCAGCAACGCCGTAGCTTTTTGCCCGATGCCGGACTCGCGTAAAGCCAGCGGAAATTTATCCAGCAATTGCTGTGTACCTGCAATATCTTCCACGCGGCCACCCATATTTTCATAGAAGGTAACAAGGCTCACATAATAATTGGTGTGCGACAGCATGAATTTTTCCTGCAGTTCGTCCTTTTCTTTCGCCAGCTTCCTGTAAGCCGTAACCATCGCGTAATAACCGGTGGTGTCTTTCTTTTCCTGCATCATCATTTTCTGCGCCATCGTGTTGAGCGAGTCCATACCTTTTGTAGCAGGCGCCAGCGCAGCATCCATTTCAAGTTGCTGCCTTGTAAGCTCCGATCCTTTGATCACAGCGCCGGACATCGCATTGGGTTCGCCGGGCGTTTTCAATGTAAAAGTCATCTTGTCCACCGGCGTAATGAATAACGGCTGGTTACCGCGCAAAAGCTTATCTCCCTTGGTACTAAACGACAACATTGCCTGCAGGGTATCCGTTACCCCGTACTGCAGTTTAAAGGCGCCTTTTTCCACCAATGCGGAATCCAGTTTCTGGTACCCGTTCTCGGATGCGCTGAAGAGATAGATATATTCGTTATTAAAGGCAGCCGGTACTTTACCTGTAATAACCGACTTCTTTTGTGCAAATGCACCTGAAACAGCCACCGTTGCGAGGCAGCCGAGCATTAATTTTTTCATACGATCAATGATTGGTTGGTTTTGCCCGAAAGTATAAAAATGCAACAGTGCTTTCAAGTGCTTAATGACAGGCGGTCGGGGAGCGGTGATTACCGGCATGGCTCAGGGAATCAATACCAGCCTGCTGCCACCGGGTACCTCCCGCGTCCAGGCGGCGGCTACTTCCTCCAGGGGCGTTTCAATGGTGCTGATCCGCAATTTTCCTTCGGCTGCGTTCTTCATAATTTCCGGGAACACCTTAAAAACCGCATCCATAGATACGCTGCCACCGCCGCTACCCAGGATCTCCAGGCGCGAGCTGCGCAATGCAGCAGCAGGCAGCGAAATAGGATCGCCAGCCATAGCGCCTACCTGGATCAAGCGGGTGCGGGGCGCTTCTTTGGTCATACTTTTACCCGTTATAGCGGTGATCAACGCCATCACCGGCGTTCCCCAAAGATAATCTATCACTACATCATAGGGTTGGGCAGCAAAGGCTTTTACCAGGTTTTCGGGAGATTGATCCAGTGAAATGCACTCGTCGGCGCCAATCATGCGCAATTGCTCCAATACCGCTTTATTACGGCCGGCTGCAATCACCTTGCCTGCGCCCAAAAGCTTTGCTATCTGCACAGCCAGCTGACCGGAAGTACCGGTAGCGCCGAGGATCAATACGGTTTCACCAGGCTGCAGGTATGCCCTGTGAGTCAATGCCATCCACGACGACATCGCCGGGTTGAAAACCGCAGCCGCGGTGGCATCGGAAAGCTCATCCGGCACAGGAACACTCCAGCTCCCGGTAGTAATACTTTCTTCCGCCATAGTGCCATAAGGCTTACGTACAGCCCCGAAATATACCCTGGCACCATTTGCCAGTAAACCAACGCCATCTACACCGGGAATAAAGGGCTGGTCGCCACCGGCAGAATAATGCTTACCCGCTGCAATAGATTTTACCACCTGGTGTATGGCGGCGGCTTTTACCTGTACAATATACTCATTATCGCCGGCCACCGGACTTGGGAACTGTCCGTATTGAGGAACCTGGCCAGGCGTTACAATGGCTGCATTCATCTTGTTTGCTTTTTATTATAACAAAGGTGCAGGGATATTTTACTTTCCTCCAGCAACACAGTTCCCGCAGGTGCCTCAACTTCTTCATAGAGATCCCGGTACTGTGCCCAATCGATATATGCCGGTACATTCATAACTTATGCAGCTGGAAATATCCCAAATGAACCTGATCGGGTGTTACGTCTGTTACCGGCGTAATCTCCAGGGAATATTTATCTTTCAGATGCGCCGGCAATATATCCTTCACCGCATGTGCATCATCCACATCTACACCGTACTTGTCGTCCACATGCGAAGTGGCTTTTTCCCCGAAACCGGTATGCTTAAAAAAAGTAGTTTCTTTGGATGCCCGTATAGATGCGCCTATATCTTTTTGCACACTGAGGATCTTGTAATGAAATTCTTCCATTTCATCCGGCTTATAGCCGCCCAGGTTCAGGAAAAACAGCTGCATCTCCTGTTGTGTGGATGCTTTCTTTTCCACTACCCTGATCCGGTGGCCGTCTACAAAATTAACTTCCCGGTATCCATCTACATGTAATTTATCTTTGGCCTCCGGCCAGAAGGCTTTCATATCAGGAACCAGGTCGCGTAACTGGTTGCCAATCCCGAAGAATACATCATGCTGCTCGGTATGGCGCCCTTCCAGCGTGCATCCCAGCACTACCATGAACAATTTTAACGTTGCCATCTTTTACTGTTTACAGTAAGAAAGATACAGCATTTTCAGTTCTTGCTCATGGCCTCACGAAGTTGCTGCTCTTTTCCTTCACTCCGGTATTTGCAATCCAGGTTTACAAAAGCAAAAGAGTAGGCCGGCGTGGTGTTTGTTTTCAGCACTGGCTGCACATGCGCATTGCTGCTGAGCAGGTGCATGGTATAACGCGCCACTTCCGGCAATGCAGCGCCGGTGCTTATGTATACCATTCCGGGCAACAACTGTACGGGAACACCTCATCGGCAATAATGATCCAGTTACTATATCCCATCAGCGGCAACAGGCCGTCCAGCTGCATTTGCCACGATGGTTGCGCCGCGGCAGCCACCTTTCCGTTATCCATCTTACAGGAAAACAAAAGTATAACGGACACGGCTATCTGAAAATGTATTTCATAAGTTATACGATAGTAAGATGAAGATGCTGACCTTCCGTTAATTGCAGTGGTGTGGCCAGGTGAATAGTTACGTAACCATTTTCCTCTTTGAAGGAAACCGGCGTTTTTTTATCTCCCCACAATACCTGTTTCACGCCGGTATGCTGAAAACAAAGCGTTTGTAATTGTAACTTGCCGTACTTCAGTTGCAATGTATGGCTCCCGCCTTTTTGCGTAT
>NZ_DATMTE010000057.1:0-5448 GCF_035564935.1 Chitinophaga sp.
ACTCACTTTCACACTGCCCATTGCTGCGGTGAATGAGAACAGCACTAATAATATTGGCTTTAGCTTACCATCCGGTGTAACTACAGAAATACCAATTAAGGTAACTTTTGGCGGCGCCACTGGAACGGCTACACGTAATACTGATTATTACCTGCCTGCGGATACATCCTTCACAGGAGCATCCGGTATTGCAGAACTGAACGTGGCGGGTGATATCCTGGTGGAAGATGCAGAAGATATTCATCTTACACCAGCAGTGAGTGATGCGCTGGGCACCGTGTATACTTTCCTGCCTGCCACCGTTGATATTAACATTAAAGATGCGCAGTATCCCTTCCCGGTGGGTGACTCGGTTATCCTGAGCAGTGCACCCGACAGTATTTATGAAGGTAGCAATGCAGTTATTACCGCCACCTTCCCGCATGGCTGGAAAGCTGGTAAGGACTGGGTGATCAATCTCTCTAAAAACACAGTCGCTTCTACGGTAGCAGATGCCCGTCATACTGCGGTACCAGCCAGCATCACCATTCCAAACACCAAGGCGGCTGCTTCCGCTCCTGCTATTACCGCCACCACCAATGCTATACTGGATGATGAAGGAAAACTGGTGATTGATGGTAACAACGGTAACAGCAACATGCCGGCTACCAGCGCAGGCGTATTTATAAAAGACTACACAGAAAAGCAACCCAACGCCAGGAAAATGACGCTTACCCCTGATGCCACACTGGTGCCGGAAGGGAATAAAGTGATGGTAACGGTAGCTGTGCCTTACGCCTCTACAAAAGATGTAAGCATACAGCTGGCTGTTGATAATGCATTGACCATTGCCAGGAACGTAGACGACTATACGATATCCGCCGCTTCCTATACATTGCAGCACGGACAAACCACCGCCACCTTTGAACTGCTGAAAACATTGGCAGATAGGGTATTGGAGAATACAGAGGCGCTGGTGGTGAACGCTACCGCTAACGGATATACGGTAAATAACCTGCCGCTGGCTATACAGGATCTTACCCGTACAGATGCGGCTAACCTGGTACTGAATATTACCACCTGGAAAACGCCACTTGCGGAGGGCGACAGCGGCGCATTAACCGTGAGCCTGCCTGCCGGCGTTACCACCGAAGTACCCGTTCATGTATTGTTGCCACAATCGGCCGGCGATGCAGAAGCAGGGCTGGATTATATGCTGGCGCCGGATGTGTACCTGAACAGTGGCAATAGCATCGCTACAGGCCTGAAACTAAACAAGGATAATTTCGCGGAAGGGCCCGAAAGCTTTACTATCAACGCCAGTGCTATTGATGGTATCAGCACCTTTACCATCAACAAACCGGTGATCACTATTAACGATGATCCAACACAGTACCCGTTGCCCGGCCCTGTAGCACTGAACAGCACATTGGCCGCCATTGATGAAAACGGCGCTGGCGCTGTACTGAGCGCCCGGCTGCCCAACAACCTGCAGGCGGGTAAGGATATTACCATACATGTAACAAAAGACAACGCGCTGAGTACTGCAATGAGTGCGGATCATAGTGCTTTACCATCTCCCTATGATATTGTTATCAAAAAAGGACAAAGCACAGGTACCCATGCCTTTGCACTGAAAGCGTTGAAAGACCTGGTACTCGAAGATGATGAAACAGTAGTATTAAAAGGCAACATTACGGATGCTACTTTCAGTACCGCCGTTGTAAAGGATACTACTATTACCATTAAAGACAGAACGCATGATGACCCGGTTACCGGCTTCATACATCTTACCGCTGTTACACCCGGCACTAAAGTACTGGAGGGAAATGCCTGCCAGATGAAGGTGAGCCTGGCTCCCGGTGTAACTGCGAGCAAAGACATCGCGGTAACATTGAACATTGGCGCAGGATCGGTGGCAACAGCTGCGGATATTGACCAGTTGCCCGCTACGGTAACCATTCCCGCCGGCATTCCGGATGTTACCTTCTCCTTTACTGCAAAAACAGACCTGGTACTGGAGAAACCGGAACTGTTGTGGATAACTGCTGAGCCTAATGGTTTTGCCGGAATGAAAGGCGACAAATTATCGGTGACCATTGATGACGCCACCCGCCTTAATCCCGATAATCTGAAAGTGGAAATGCGTGTAGACTCTTCCGTTATACACGAAGGCAGTGGCAGCGATGTAACTATCGGGTTTGTGAACAGCCAGATCACTTCATCAGAAGATGTGATAATCAGTATAAACAGGAATACGGTATCTACCGCCGATGATGCGGACTATAGCGGTATTCCTGCACAGGTAACATTGGCGGCCGGTGAACATAATAAAGTATACCAGCTGAAAATAACCGGAGATAATATCCTGGAGGGAGATGAACAACTGCAGTTTACCACGCAGCAGGTAACAACAGGTTACACGCTTATCCAGCCAGGTTTGGTGCTGATCCCGGAAACCGGTGATATGCGGGTAGTAGTACAGAAAGATAAAGATGCAGCCGAGCCAGGCACCAATGGCGCTTATACAGTAAAATTACCGGGTACCGGTACCGCGGCCGCCGATGTGAAAGTGGTATTTTATGTAAGCAGCATTGCGGGTACTACCAATATAGCGCCAATACAAACATCTGCTGTGATAGCAGCCGGACAAAACAGTGTATCCGTTCCCGTTAATGTGATAGATAATAAGGTGATTGAAGGAGATGAAGAAGTGAAGCTGTCGCTCATGCTGGCGCAGATGAAGCGGTTCAGCAAGAACATTGCGCTGGATGTAAACGATAAGGACACTGTTAGCTTAATTGTGCATGATGATGAAAGTAATGCCACCGGCCGTGAAATGATGATCACCAAAACAGCGGATGCCACCGAGCCGGATATACCAGGCGCTTTCCGTGTACGGTTTTCCGATACGCAGTTATCGGCCGTGAAAGATGTGAGTGTTACCTATACCGTGAGCGGTACTGCTGTTGCGGATACCCGTTATCATAAGCTGAGCGGCACCGTATTAATACCGGCAGGTCAGAATGGTGCAGATATTAAAGTAACACCGATCGATAATAATATAGTAGAGGGAGATGAAGATGTGAAAGTGCAGCTGGGAACCGTTAGCAGCAGCATGGCCGGTATTACCTGGCCGTTATCTGCCAGTGCATCAGCTGGTGTGGTCATACATGATAATGATACCCTGGTGGTGGAAATTTCCGCGGAGGCAACAACAGCTGCAGAAGGAAACGGTGTGAAGTTTACATTAACATCGCCGGCATCCGCCGCCTACGACGTACCGGTAAGGCTGCGCATTACACAAGACGCTGCACGCACGTTTACTGCTGGTGAAGGAACGGTGAATAGCAACGTATTAACCATTAACATGCCGGCCCTGGCAAAACAACATTCGTTTGTTATTACCACCGGTGATAATGATATTAATGATGACGACGGGTTCCTGAAGGTGGCTATACTTCCATATATTGATGGCAGCAGCACACTGGTATACAAAGCCGGCGTTACAGATACTGCGCGTGTAGCAATCACCGATAACGACCCGCTGACGCTTTCCTTTGCAGCCGATAAATTCAGTGTGAAGGAAGGTAATATGGGAGAGAATACGCTGCTTAGGTTTAATGTACAGCTGAACAGGCAAAGCTCCCGCCCGATCACTATTAACTATGATTTTGAGGAATCTGCAGACGGGGTATCTTATCCGTATATGGACTTCAAAGCTACACCGGGTGTGGACTTTGATAACTCCGTCAAACAAACGGTGATCCCACCGCTGCAAACTATAGGGCAGGTAACGGTGAATATAAAGGGCGATACCAGCTTTGAGCAAAACGAAACGTTTATCCTGAAAATGGCCACGGTATCCGTACCATCAGGACAGCATACGCCCACTTTAGGAGAGCCATCCAAAGCTACCGGTGTAATCCTTAATGATGATCCGATGTGTAGCAGCTGCGATACGGATGGCGACGGACTGACAGACAAGCAGGAAGATATCAATGGCAACGGGGATCCGTTTGATGATGACACTGACGGAGATGGTATTCCGAACTTCCTTGACCTGGATGCTGATGGTGATGGTGTTGCGGATTCCGTGGAGAAATATACTACAGACGGCCGCCAGATTAACAATAACAGCGGTAAGATCCGGGTACATCCGGCATTGTCGCCCAACAATGATGGCATTGGAAATGACGTGATGTACATTGAGAATATAGACAAGTACCCGGATAATGAAGTAGTGATATTTAACCGTTGGGGTGGTACCGTATTTAAACAGCAGCACTACGATAACAAGTCGAAGAACTTCCGTGGTAAGGCAAATGCTGGTGGCAGTGCAGGAAATGATGTGCCGGATGGTTCTTACTTCTACAATATTGAAGTGACGATAGATGGTAAGAAAGAACGGTATACCGGGTTTGTAGTGATAAAACGTTAAGGGATATACGAATTGAAGCAGGATGTATCTGAACAAAAATAATTAAGCTGATACCTATGGAAAAGCGACTTATGAAAGCTTTAGGGGTTACTATCTTATGCTGGTGTTGTTGTTTGCAGGCTGCAGCACAGCAGGAACCGCTGTACTCACAGTATATGTTCAATGGCATGATCATCAATCCGGCTTATCCTTCTATGGATGAATCTTCCAGTCTTACCGCAGTGGGCCGTAACCAGTGGGTGGGAGTGGAAGGCGCCCCCAAAACAGCCACGGCTTCCTTTTATACGCCTATCAAGGCCACCAATACCAGTTTTGGCGTATCGCTGATGAATGAAAAGATCACCGTTAATTCACAAACAGCAGTGAACCTGAATGTTTCCCAGCGGGTGAAGCTGAATGAGAAGATTTACCTGGCATTGGGGCTGAAGGGTGGTATGTCGCATTTTAAGGAAGACAACAGTTCACTGAGCACTACCGATCCTGTGTTTGCGCAAAACCAGAGTTACTGGAAAACGGATGTGGGTTTTGGGTTCATGTTGTTTACCGATCGCTTTTTTATAGGGTTATCGTCGCCTACTTTCAAAAGTTTCGACCTTGGCAACAGTGTGAATAAAGTAGTGGTGGAGTCGCACTATTACCTGCAAACGGGTTACCTGGTAAATATTAATGATGATGTGAAACTAAAGCCGAACGTGTTATTGAGGCAGGTGAAAGGAGCGGGTTTCCAGTACGACCTGAATGCCAATATCCTCCTGAAGAATGTAGTGTGGCTGGGTGCATCGTGGCGCTCTGAAAAAACAATGACGGGGCTGGTACAGGTGCAGGCTACCAAAAACCTGCAGATAGGTTACTCTTATGATACACCTATGCAGTCGAACTTAAAGGGTGCACAAACGGTGTCGCATGAAGTGATGGTTAATTACCGCTTCTCGTGGTCGAAGTGGAAAGTGGTGGCGCCGCGTTATTTCTAAATTTAAAAATCAAGAATGGTATGCGAAAATACAAATTCTCTTCCCTCATACTTTTCC
>NZ_DATMTE010000058.1:0-3884 GCF_035564935.1 Chitinophaga sp.
CAGGATTGGCTGTCTGCTCAGGAAAGAAAAGATAATTTTCGTGTGTCATGTCGTGTGTCAATTATGTGTCGCAAATAGTGGGCAGAAGCGGATAAAAGCGTACAAAAACGACATTGACACAAAAAAAATAGGTTGTAAGTCAAATACTTACAACCTATTGTGTGCCCAGAACTGGATTCGAACCAGCACACCCTTGCAGGCGCTGCGACCTGAACACAGTGCGTCTACCAATTTCGCCATCTGGGCATCTGATATTGTGTCAGGGAGCGCAAAGATAATCACCTGTTTCAATTTTCCAAAAAAATAACGGGAACGGATATACTAATAATTAAAAATAAAACCAAAAGCGGTAATGCTGAAGGGCATCCCTCCCCTCGCCACCAGGTACAGATCATGTACCCCCTCCGCGTGCCGCAGGTTACCCGTTAACTTCAACGCATAGGTGCTGTCGCCCGTATAGGGAATATCCAGGGTGCCGATAATTTTACCTTTGGGTTTATCTATCCGGAACTCAAGCCGGGCATTACTTTTTTTATGCTCGGATGCTACCTCTACGCGGAAGCCTATTTCACCAAGACTCAAATTTACCTGCGCAAAGCTAAGATAACTGCCCTCCTTCATCTGGAATTCTGTTGCACGATTCCCCTTTTTAGCCGCCGGCGCCGCCGTCTGCCCGAAAACAGACACAGGAACGAAAGCAAAAAGCAGCATTAACATCAGCCTCATAGGGATAGGATAGGTTTCTTCTTCTCTTTTTTACGATGATCAGGAATCACTTTTTCCTGGCGATAAATTAATAATAAAAACCCTAAATTAAGGAATTATGTAATATAATAGCAAAATAATAACATGGCTGCACGCTTCCTTCCCCGCAATAAATTAAACTTTGTACCGGGATAGTTTGTTTTAAAAAACGATAAAATAACCCCTTTACCGGTTTTTCATGAGCATCATATATACAAAAAAGTGCCCGTAACAATTGTTGTTACGGGCGCTTTTTATATTCAATATCAATAATCCGGTCAGATCCCGGCCAGCCGGGCATAAATTTCCATCATGCCTGCCTGCCCCAGCAACTCCCTTTCCGGGCGGTTGCCCAGCATATTACTGCTGTTCCGGTCCTGTTCCCATACGTTATCCGCATACTCCTGCATGGCACGGATATACTTAGGATTATTATCCACTTTGTACAACGCTTCATATCCGCGAAGCAATACTGCATTAAACCAATAGGACGACGGAAACCTTCCGTTCCTGAAAAAGCGCCGGTAACTGCCTTCTGCAAGGTAACGGGCTTCTTTTAAATACTGTACGTTCCTCGTAATGCGGTACAACTTTACATTCGCTTCCAGCATCACACCGGTATTGTAGGTATACGCCGCAGAATCAATACGGTTGTTCTCTGCAGGTTTTATGGCATCCCAATATACCCCGTCTTCACTCCGCAGGTACCGGTTCACCCATTTGTATAAAAGTAAAGCTGTATCCAGGTATGCCTGCTTATGAACAGCTTCATATAATTGAAGCGACAATAAAATAGCCGGTCCGTTAGAACAGGTATTCTTCGTAGTAACATCTCCTTCTTTCCAGTATAAGCCACCACCGCTAACGGTGTCAAAACCGGTCATCATAAACCGGTAGATCTCCTCTCCTTTCCCCAGGTACCATTTTCTCCTGGTTCGCGTGTAGGCATCCAGGTAAGCGATGCCAATCCACTGGTTGTCGTCGTAGTAGCGGTCTTCCTTCCGTTCTTTCACAACATAGGAAGCATACCCCGGCGCAGGCGGACCCGGGTCATAATACTGGTTAATAGCTGCCACCACCGGCGCCATGTAGGTTTTACCAGGGTGGATCCGTTCCATTTCATTAGTAGCCTGTATAAGGCCGCAAAGTCCCCAAAGGTCGGCATGCAGGTTATGATTCACACTGCGGTCGCTGGTTTGAATATACAAACCGGTATTAGGTTCATACAGGTATTTGTTCACTGCCTGCTGCAGCATTTCCGCCTTTTGCCTGTTGCTTTGGGCAGATACGCTGCCGGCAGACAGCAAACACCAAAAGATAAACCACACTGTTCTTCTCCCCATCTTTATCATTTTCATTACTTCATCAGTCCCATTCCTTTCAGCTTCGCTGCTGCTTCCATAAGCATAGCCCCGCTCAGCTGCGTGGTAAGATCGCTGCCGGCTGCAGTGGTGGTCCAGTCTTTGTTAAACAGTACCTGCGGACGTGCAGTACCTTTCAGCCACAACGTTTCCGCGTTCAGTTGCAGGAACGCGGCATACTTTGCCACATCCGTACTGCTGATACTACCATCGGTGATCAGCAACATCAGGTAACGCACCAGCACTCCCTTGAACAGGCCACCATCTCCGCCGCCTTCATCCTTCAGGATATTGGCGTTGGTAAACCCTCCGGCTAAAGTATTATTAGCGGTTTTCAGCGCATCGTTAATGTATACATTCTGCCCGGTGAGCTTATACAGCTCCACACCCGCGCCAATAAATACGCCCTGGTTATAAGTGAAGTTCCAGTTCTTTGTTACCTGGCCGCTGCCATCCTGGTTAATACCATCCCATACCAGGCCGGTAACCGGGTCTACCAGCGTGGCTTTCTGCCAGTCGTAGATCTTTTTGGCCCAGGCGATATCGTCAGGGTTTTGGGTAAGCCCATACATGCGGCAGGCTATAATACATGCAGGTGCATTGGCAGGCGTGTTCTTGTAGTTTTTGGATTTGTCTTTATTCCAGTGGATGCCACCGCCCCATACATCGTCCCAGCCGCCTTTGATATCGTTCCACAGCAACACGGCCACGTCTTTGTATTTAGTATCACCCGTGGCTTCATAAGCGCGTAAACAGGCCAGGTTCATCCATTCCATATCGTCGTAGAAATGGTTGATATAAGTACCGCCGTTCTTCGTTTTCATACCGGCCAGCAGGTCGTCCATGCGGGCTTTGATGGCCGGGTCATTTTTACGTATATAGGCGTCCGTTAGTACATCCAGCGCGTGGGCGTTGGGCCAGTAGTTAAAAGTAGCGTTGCCGGCATTGTTGGCGTTAAAGTATTTCTCCTGGTTCCAGAAATTACCGGTAAGCCCCTGCAGGGAAGAATCAGCTATCTGCGGCCAGTCGTATGCATAGCGCGCTTTATTGGCGCCCGGACCCGGGCCATCATCTACAGGTTCTTTCAAACATGCAGTGAAGGCCAGGGACAGCATTAAAAGGGAATATCGTATCAGCTTCATAGCGGTCTTTATTTTACGATGATTTCGTGGGTATAGTTTTTATCTGTTGTGAAATAAAGATTTATATCACAATTCTTCATGTCGGCTTCTGTAGCAAACTTGTAGCAATAATTCCACTGGTCGTTGTTGGTGATGGGGCGCAGCTCCCAGAAGCTCAGTGGTGTAGCGGAAGTTGGGCGGTTGTTATCTGCATTGGAACTACCGATCCATTCTTCACCGGCATTACCATCGCTGTCTTTTACATTAATGCGGAACTTGTAACGCTCATCGCGGCCCCATGATTCCTGTTTGAAAGTGATCAGCTGGTTCTGGATCTTCCAGGTACCACCGCCGGCATAATTGATTTCAAATAAGAATTTATTCAATGGTGCAAACCAAAGACCAATAGTACCTATCTCTGTTACCGTAGCTGCTGCATTGTTAAAGTCCAGGCGCAGGCGATATACTTTGGTACCGGCTGTTTGTTCTGTTTCACCACCTTCTTTCACGGCTGTACCGGCAATGGAATACACCTCCGGTGTACCGGTATTCCGACTGGCGAAATGATACTTACCGTTTTTGAGAGAAGTATAGATCTCGTATACGCCTGGTGCAGTGGATTTCAGCTTCAGGGCTTTAGATAGATCGGCGCCCGCTT
>NZ_DATMTE010000059.1:0-4535 GCF_035564935.1 Chitinophaga sp.
TTCGCTTTTATCTCCCTTTATCTTTAAAAAATCAAACTACGCTTATATCTCCCTTAATCTATAAAAATCAAAACTATAAAATCAAGCTAATCATAAAAATCAGCGTAATCAGTGTTCCAAGACAATTTCCTCGCCGAAGGCGAGCGTACACGTTACACAAGAAGGTTCCCCGTCATTTCTTTCGGAATTTCCAGTCCCATGAAATGGAGGATGGTAGGTGCAATGTCACCTAGTTTGCCATCTTTTACAGGGCCCTGGAAATCTTTATTGATAATAAAGAAAGGTACGAGGTTCAGTGAGTGGGCAGTGTTGGGAGTGCCGTCTGCATTGATCATGAAGTCGGCGTTACCATGGTCTGCTGTCAGGAAAACGGTGTAATCGCTTGCCAGCGCAGCGGTAACCACGCGTTCTACGCAATGGTCTACGGTTTCTACAGCCTTAATTACGGCTTCAAAAACACCGGTATGTCCCACCATGTCTGCATTGGCAAAGTTGAGTACTATGAAGTCGGCCGATTTTGCCTGCAGTTCCGGTACAATGAGGTCTGCCAGTTCATTGGCGCTCATTTCCGGTTTCAGGTCGTAGGTGGCTACCTTGGGAGATGCCGCCATCAGCCTGCGTTCTCCTTCAAATTCTTTTTCCCGTCCGCCGGAGAAGAAGAAAGACACATGGGGGTATTTCTCAGTTTCAGCAATACGGATCTGTGTGCAATGGTCTTTTTCAAGCACTTCACCCAGGGTCATATTGAGGTTATCGTTTTCAAAGATGACATGTACATTTTTATAAGTACGGTCATACTCCGTCATGGTAGTATAGTAAAGATCCAGGGGCTTCATGCCGAAATCCGGAAATGCTTCCTGGGTAAGTACCTGCGTTATTTCACGGCAGCGGTCTGTACGGAAGTTGAAGCAAAGCACGGCATCGCCGTCCTGGATGGTAGCAATGGCTTTGTGCTGTGCGTCGGTTACGATGATGGGTTTAATAAATTCATCGGTAACGCCTTCGGCGTAAGATGCCTTCACTGCTGTAAGCAGATCCTGGGTAGGCGTACCAACACCATTTACCAGCGCATCATAGGCCAGCTTTACCCTTTCCCAGCGCTTATCGCGGTCCATGGCATAATAGCGCCCGGTAACCGAAGCAATTTTGCCGGTTGTTTTTTCCAGGTGGGCCGAAAGATTTTCCAGGAATCCCAATCCGCTTTTGGGGTCAGTGTCACGGCCGTCGGTAAATGCGTGTATATACACTTTCTCCACCCCCTGTGCTTTGGCAATGGTGGTCAGTGCTTTTACGTGCTCAATATGAGAGTGAACGCCCCCATCGCTAACAAGGCCAATGAGGTGCAGTGCTTTATTATTGTTTTTCGCATGTACCAGGGTATCAAGAAGGATCTGGTTTTGGGCAAGTTCTCCTTCACGGATGGCCACATTAATTCTTTGCAGCTCCTGGTATACGATCCTGCCGGCGCCTATATTCAGGTGACCTACCTCAGAGTTGCCCATCTGCCCGTCGGGAAGACCAACAGCTTCTCCGCAGGTAATAAGGTGACTATGCGGGTATTGTTTGTATAAACTGCTTACAAAGGGGGTTTTTGCATGTGCAATGGCATCGGCAGCAGGAACTTTACCTTCGCCCCATCCGTCCATAATTACGAGAATGGCTCTTTTCTTTTCCATATCCTATCTGGTTATAGTTTAATATAAATTCACTCGAAAGGGTGAAAGTACTTATAAAGGGTTTAAATATTTTGCAAAAATAAAGCTTCCGGGAAAAATAAGTACTCCGGCCTTTTCCAACAGATGCTGCATTATAATTATTCAAAATGAAACACATATTATCTTACTGTTATTGTTTACGGGTTAAGCGCTACTACTATAATGTGATTTTGTTGATTTGCAGGGTGTTTGGCATAGTTTTCGCTTTTAATTTGAGTTGGAGAAAATCACATTTTTAATAAAAAAACTGACAATGAAGAAGCTATTGATGGTGCTGGGGATTATGTTGTTGGGAGGTGCTTTTACAACATTAAAATTATCAGCCAGGTCAATTGAAATTACTGTTGCGGGCCCGTTCGAAGATGTAGTGGCGGCACTTAAAAAAGGAGATGTAAGCGGTTTGGCCAGTTACCTCGATAATAATGTAGAGATCAATATAGCCGGAAAATCCAATACTTATAGTAAGGCACAGGCTGAAATCATTTTGAAGGATTTCTTTTCAAAAAACCAGGTTAAATCGTTTGAACTGGTACACCAGGGAGGGGATAATTCCCGTTTTGGCATCGGTAATATGACCACCACTGCCGGCAATTTCCGGGTTTCTTTTTTCCTGCAAAAGAAAGGAGGAACAATGGTACTGAACGAGCTTAGATTTGAGAATAAATAAAAGACGCTAACATAAATTAGTTGAAAAACCACGATGCCCCGCAATTTATTGCGGGGCACTTTTTATTTTTGACCTATCTTTCGCGTTCAGAAACAAAGCAGAGATCTTTGCGCGAACACCAGATAATACAATCAATTATGTTAGATGAAGCAGCGCTGAATGCGTTTATCAGAAGCGCACTCGCAGAAGATATCGGAAGCGGTGACCACTCCACGATGGCCTGTATTCCCCCCACCGCCAAAGGTAAAGCGGTGCTGAAAATTAAGGAAGATGGTATCCTGGCCGGAATGGAAGTAGCGGAAGCCATATTTAAGTGGCTGGATATGTTTACCATTTTTAAGCCTCATAAGAAAGACGGCGACCCAATGAAGGCCGGAGAAACAGCCTTTGAAGTAGAGGCCGCCGTGCACACCCTGTTAATGGGTGAAAGACTGGTGCTGAACTGTATGCAGCGGATGAGTGGTATTGCCACCTTAACACACCGGTACGTGGAAAAACTGAAAGGTTATCATACCCGGATACTGGATACCCGTAAAACCACCCCCAACTTCAGGATGCTGGAGAAAGAAGCTGTTCGTATTGGCGGTGGTGTAAACCACCGGATGGGGTTGTACGATATGGTTATGCTGAAAGATAATCACATCGATTTTTCCGGTGGCATCACGGCAGCGGTTACCAATACCGTGGCCTATCTGAAAGCGCATAACCTGCCGCTTGCAATTGAAGTGGAAACACGCAACCTCGAAGATGTGAAGGAAGTGCTGGCGGTAGGACAGGTAAACAGGATCATGCTGGACAACTTTACTCCTGCCGATATTGTTAGTGCCATGGCGCTGATCAATGGCCGTTATGAAACAGAAGCCTCTGGTGGTATTACACTGGACACCATTGAGTCGTATGCAAAAACAGGAGTGGATTACATTTCTGTGGGCGCTGTTATACACCACGCAGTGAGCCTGGATCTGAGCCTGAAGGCGATTATATTATAAAACATTTTTTTTGAAGAAGATTCTATTTATCATCAACCGCAAAGCGGGCACCGACCGTGAAAAACGATTGGAGAGTGCTATACGCCGGCATTTTCCTGCTGATCAGTACGAGGTGAGCACTACCTACCTGGCGTATCTGGGGCATGGTGCAGACCTTGCCCGGGAAGCCGTGAACAATGGGGTAAACACAGTAGTAGCTGTAGGCGGTGATGGCTCTATCAATGAAATAGCACAGGGACTTGTAGGTAGTAATACCGCTATGGCTATACTACCTCTGGGAAGTGGCAATGGCCTGGCACGGGCGCTGAAAATCCCGCTGGATGTAAATAAGGCTTTAAGTCTTGTTGTAGCCAATAAGCAACGTGCCATCGATGTAGGTTATGCCAACGAGCACCTTTTCCTCAGCAATGCAGGAGTTGGCTTTGATGCCCTTATTGCAGAACAATTCCGGCATAACACGAAGCGGGGTTTATCTGGTTACGCTAAGTTGGTGCTGAAAAGCTTTAATACCTACGAACCGGCAGAATACCGCATTGAAATAGATGGCGAAGTGCTGCAAACAAAAGCCTTTCTCCTGACCGTTGCTAACGGCAACCAGTTTGGATATGAATTTAAACTGGCCCCCAAAGCCAGTGTTTTCGACGGTCAGTTGGATCTTTGTGTAATGCCGCCTGTAGGCATTATGAGCCTGTTACCGGTAAGCGTTTTTTCCTTAATGGGCAACATCGATCAAACAAGATACCTGAAACATTATACCGGTAAAGATATTACCATCAGCAGCAGCGCATTGCAATACCTGCAGGTAGATGGAGATGCCGTACCGCTCACGGAAAACGGCGTGGTACGCATCCGTATTCAAACAGCCGCCATTAATTTAGTGGTCAACGAATAACCTTTAAATATTTTAGAGAGATGTCGAAAAAGAAAAATACACCAGGCAACGGAATTGTTTATTCCACCGATCCCAACTTCTCACTCGAACCCGAACAGGAAGAAGCAGCCGTAACGCTTGCTCCTGCAGAACAGGTATTGAGAGTAACATTAGATAAAAAACAACGTGCCGGTAAAGTAGTTACTCTTATCACCGGTTTTGTTGGTAAAGAAGAAGATCTTGAGAAGCTTGGCAAGGAACTCAAAACAAAGTGCGGCACCGGCGGCAGCGTG
>NZ_DATMTE010000060.1:0-4604 GCF_035564935.1 Chitinophaga sp.
GATTTTATAAATGATTTTAAAAGATTTGGAAAGATCCAGGCGAAAGTATCCGCTTATATCTCCTCAAATCATTTTAAATCCAAAAAATCAAATCAGGGTAATCAGTGTAATCAGCGTAATCCTGCTCCAAGACAATTTCCATCGCCGAAGGCGATCTAAGAGAACACCGCTGCGTATTCCGCAGCAAAGGAAGCGAAATTGCGTGCTGGCTTCCCCGTGATGTCCTGCACCGCAGAGGAAATGGCCGCCGCCTCCCCGCGGGCGTAGTGGGCGTAGTCTTCGATCAATCCTTCGGCCTGCCAGGTGGGAAAGCCGGCGTGTAAGAGGGCAGGCAGTAATTCGCTTTCGGTGACATTAATGTACCGGATGGTGCGCCCTACAGCATCAGACAGGATCTGGGCTATTTCGGTATGGGTGAGTGCCTCTGGCCCGGTGATATCGTATATTTTGCCGGTATGCCCGCCGGAGGTAAGTGCGGCGGCTGCAACAGCGGCAATGTCGCGGGTGTCTGCCAGGCTTATCGGGGTGTTGCCGGCGGTGGCAAAGAACTGATGTTGCGTGTTGATGATTTCCCGGAAGCCAAGTAATCCCTGCATGAATAAATTGGGACGCAAAAAGGTATATGCGATACCGGACCTGCGGATCTTTTCCTCCACGGCAGCATGATACCGCAGGAAACGTACGGGCGATTGTGCGTTGGCGTGCAGCTGGGAAAGCTTCACGATATGTGGCAGCCCGCTTTTAACGGCAGCGGTTACAAAATTGCTTTGCAGTGTTTCCGCCTCTTCGGATGAGTTGGTGAGCAGGAAGGCTTTTTCCATACCCTGCAGGGCATGGGCCAAACTGCCTGCGTCGTTAAAATCGCCGGTTACTATTTCGGCGCCGGGCAAGGCGGCAATGGTGTTTGCCTGGTTGTCTGCCTGCCGTACCATGGCGCGGAAAGGAACGCCCTGTGCAGATAAATGTTTCGCTAAGGTAGTACCAATGTGGCCGGTAGCGCCGGTGATCAGAATGTTTGCCTGTTTCATAGTTATTTGTTTTTATGATGTAAAATTCCGTTTTCCGGCAGGCAGGAAATTGTAAGAAAACGAAGCGGATTTTGTCTGACTCAGGATTAAGCTGATTACACTGATTTCCCTGATTTGATTTTGTAATGATTAAAAAAGATTTTGGGAGATATAAGCGAAAGTATCCGCTTATATCTCCCAAAATCTTTTAAAATCATTACAAAATCAAATCAGCGAAATCAGTTTAATCAGTTTAATCCTGCGTCAGACAAAATCCGCGTTTGAACAATACACAAGCTTGCGGTGTTCTATTATCCTAACCGGATACATATGAAACCCCTGAGTACTTTAATCATTGATTCCGAAATTATGCATGATATGTAAATGCCTGCAAAGACAGATGCACAGCGGTGGCATTGCAAGGGCTGCCTGCTGTTTTTTATGATTTGGCAATAAGCGGGGAATTGATCAACTTCGTAGTTATGAAAACGTCCGCAAATGCAAACCGTGTATGGCTGTTATGCCTCCTGGCAATTTGCAGTATCACTGCACAGGCGCAACAATATACGCCCGCTGATCAGGGTTCCAAAGTACAGTTCACTATCGTTAATCACCTCATATTTACCTCTACCGTAAACGGCTATTTCAAAGGACTGAAGGGGAGTATCCGTTTTGATCCGGCCAACCTGAAATCAGCGGCCATAGATGCCACCGTAGATGTGAATACGATCAGTACAGGTATTGGTAAGCGTGACCGCGACCTGCTGGAGGAAAAGTATTTTAATGCAGCAAAGTTTCCCGTGATGCGGATCGTTGCTACCACCGTTACCGCTACCGGTAAACCGTCTACTTACCAGCTCACTGCTGCGCTTACCATCAAGGGAATTACACGCACTATTACCTTTCCGTTTACGGCAGTAGTATCTTCCGGGGCATTACAGCTCACCGGTAAGTTCACCATTAACCGGAAAGATTTCAAGGTAGGCCCGGATAATGCCATTGATGATAAGCTCACAGTAACGCTGAACGTACAGGCAAAAAAACAGTAACGGTGATACACTGTGTGCCCGTACACGGGTATCATCGTTGCCGGCTGCCATAACAGCACCTGTCACTGGACAGCGTTTCACAGGGCATTACCGTTGGATGCCATTACAAGGGCTGTGAGAAATGATGGGCAGAGATATAGTATCCCTGCCGGTGGTACAACCGGTGTGCAGGATGCAGTGCATGTCCTGAATCCAGCTGTACGGAACGTAACCCTTCTTTTTGTGCCAGCGCTTTTATATGATCCAGTAACAAGGCAGCATAGCCGCGCCCCTGGTAGGCGGGTAAGCAGGCCAGGTCGTCTATATAAATTGTTTTCCCCGAGAACAGCTTGTTCATATGACGGAAGCCCGCAAAGGCAGCCACTTTAGAAGGATCTTCTTCCGCCGTGATATACACGATCTCGTATTTCTCAGACTGCATCTCCTTTAATTGTGCCAACAGCTGTTCCCGTTCCAGGAAAGGACGGAGAAACAGGATCACCTCACTGCAGGCCAGCAGCTCTTCATCGCTGCCGGCGGTTTTTATTGATATCATATAGCGAAGTTTTTAGGCCGGGATGCGGCGGGTGGATACACCGATCCGGTTCCATGCATTAATAATATTAACGGCCATGATCAGCTGTGCGGCGCCGTTTAGCCCAAAAGTCGCCACTGCTTTTTCATAAGTTTCATCTGTGAGGCCCTGCTGGCTGATCAGCGTAATTTCTTCCGTCATAGCCAGAATGACCCTTTCTTCTTCCGTGAACTGCGGGGATTCACGCCATACGGTGAGCAGGAGCAGCCGCTGTGTGGTTTCCCCCTGTTTCAGGGCGTCTTTACTATGTTTATCAACACAAAAGGCGCATCCGTTGATCTGTGAGGCGCGTATCCTTATCAGCTCCTGGTGGAGCGGCGCAATGCCGGTGGTACTAAGATATTTTTCCATTGCCAGCATAGCCGCATAAGCGCCCGGCTCCGTTTCGTTCATCAAAAATCTCGTCTTCATCGTCAGTTGTTTTGTATTAAAATGATTCTACAAAATTATCGCCAACTGGAGTATCTTAGTAGTCCACTTTGTAATCATTAAGTAGTCCAGATGCTACCCTTTAAAACACTCATACAAACAGATAAAATGCTGAAGCTCCCGGTATATCAGCAAATCGCCAACCGGCTTATAGGTCTTATCCAGGAAGGATTGCTGAAGCCGGGCTTATTCCTCCCGGGCAGCCGGGTTCTGGCTATACAATTGGAGCTGCACCGTAAAACGGTGATTGCAGCATATGATGAACTGGTGAGCCAGGACTGGCTGGTAGCGGTGCCCCGAAAGGGGGTGATGGTGGCCGACAATTTACCGGTGATACGGCCCAGAACGTACCAGGGTGGCATATCGCCTTACGGGGAAGCGGCTGGTTTTTCGTTTCATCAAACGCCAGCCCTTCAGGCGCCGGTTACAAAACCTGCCGGCGCTGCGCTGGTCATCAACGATGGTTTCCCGGATGCAAGACTGGCGCCTCTTACGGATTGGGTTAAGGAATGCCGGTCGGTGATAGAAAGTCCCCGTTATCACAAGTTGCTGATGTATGGCGGTGGCACCGGCCTGGAAGCCCTGCGCAGGCAAATGCTGGTGTATCTTTCGGGCACACGCGGGTTGAATATCAGTCTCCCGCACATAATGATCACCCGTGGTGCACAAATGGCTATTTACCTGGCAGCTGCATTGCTGATCAAAAAAGATGACCTGGTAATTGTTGGGAGTCCGAATTACATTTTTGCGGACCTTTGTTTTGAGCAGCTGGGTGCACGCCTGTTACGTGTGCCGGTAGATGAAGAAGGGATTGATGTGGATATGATTGAACAGCTGTGCAGCAAACGGAAAATAAAAATGCTGTACCTGGTCACGCATCATCACCATCCTACCACGGTAACGCTGAGCGCAGCGCGCAGGATGAAACTGCTGGCAGTGATCCGGAAATATAAACTGCCGGTAATTGAAGATGATTACGATTATGACTTCCATTACAGTTCGGCGCCTATTTTACCTTTAGCCAGTGCAGATCATGGCGGCAATGTTATTTACATCGGATCATTTACAAAATCACTTGGTTTATCCATCCGTATTGGTTTTATGATTGCCCCTTCGCATTTTATCGATGCCGCAGCCAACCTGCGCCGCCTGATGGACCTGCGCGGCGATAACCTCGCCGAACAGGCTTTGGCTAACCTGCTACAGGATGGAACTATAGAAAGACATCTTAAGAAATCAAATAAAATTTATAAGGAAAGACGGGACCTGCTTTGCCACTTACTAAGCACCAGGCTTGGCAACGCAGTACGCTTTACGGTTCCTTCCGGAGGAATGGCTATCTGGTTGCGCTTCTCAAAAAAATACCCGCTGAAAAAAGTAGCAGCCAAAGCTGCCACACTGGGCCTGCAAATCAGCAACGGCGATCAATACAGCTATGGCGCTGCCCCGCAGAACGCACTGCGCTTCGGCTTCGCTTCCCTCAACAACAAGGAAATTGCAGCAGCAGTATCCATCCTGGAGAAAGTACTGAAGTAGGTTCCCTTG
>NZ_DATMTE010000061.1:0-2671 GCF_035564935.1 Chitinophaga sp.
AATCAGTTTAATCCTGCGTCAGACAAAATCCGCTTAAATCGCCGAAGGCGATAACTACGCTCTTTCCGCCACTTTCTTCAGGCCTTCCAGTATCTGGCGCCAGTTGTCGCGGGAATGATCATAGGCCTGCTGGTCTGCAAAATTCTCCTGGCTCACGGTGAAGCCGGTAGTGCCGTTGCCGTTGCTGCTGAGCGTATACACGATGATGGAATAGTTTTCCGGTGTATCTTCTTTACCGGAGCTTAGATAGGAGTAAGATAGCTGCTTGTCTTTTTCCATTGCCAGTACCTCTCCTTTTTCTTCATAGTGTTTTCCTTCCCATTCACCGGACCAGGTAACAGGGCTGCCTGTTTGCCAGTCGCTGGTAACTTCTGTTCCGAAAAAATATTCTTTGATCAGCGACTTATCAGTGATGGCGGCCCATACTTTTGATGCAGGGGCATTGATGCTGATGGATTCCGAAAGTTTTAACTGCTTGTCCATAATACATTGTTTTTGATGTTACAATATTAAGGAACTGCGCTCCCGGCGGATTGCATTTTACGGATTAATTCTAACGGAATTGGGAGTAACGCCGAATTTCTTTTTAAACGCATTATTAAAATGCTGCGGGGTGGAATAGCCCAGCTCATAGGCTATTTCAGCAGATGTTTTCTGTGTTTCCTGCAGGTACTGGTTGGCCAGTTGCAAACGTTGGCCGGTAAGATAATCGAACACCGTGGAGTTAAAGGTTTCTTTGAATCCGCGTTTGAGTTTATATTCGTTCAGTCCTACCAGCTGCGCTATTTCACTAAGACCCGGAGGGTTACTGAGCCGGTTGTTGATCAGGTCTCTTACTGCAATAATTTTTTCCTTGTCTGTTTTATTTTTTATGAAGCTATCTTTCTTTGCAGTATAATTATATGCTTCTGCGGAAAGCACCAGCAATTCGATACTTTTCGAGAGAAGGAATAATTTTTTGAGCTGGCCTGTAAAGCGGCAGTTCAGGATCTGTGCTATCACCTGCTGGATACCGGCATCAATAGGGCCCCAGCTTTCAGAGAGGAGTACGCTTTTCCCGTTCAGCACGGCTTCGCAAAACCGTTGCAGGTGTTCATTACCATTTTGGGTAAATTCCAGGAACTGTGCTTTGGGGAACTGGATACCGAAGGTTTCTATTTCTTTTGCTTTGGGTATTATTTCAATCTCAAAGCCGTTTGAATACATGATATTATGATGCCCGCCGATCAGGTCGAAGGAGCGGTTAAGTTGCTTATAGGAGAATGCATAATCGCCTTTTATGCCAAAATGCAGGCGTACCACATCGGTATCATTAGCGGCGTGTATGCTGTTGGGAGTGGTATACCTGGAAACCGTGCGGGTTAACCGGATATCGTCACAAAACCAGTCTGTGATATCGGTAATACCGGAAGGCGTGATCAGCTGATATTGTTTATCGTGGTTCATAATGGACTTTAAAAATACGAATATTCGGTACCTTTCCTGCAAAGTGGCATCTTTGATTTGCACAATTAATACTGTAATAACTACAAGTATGCAAGTATTACGCCGCCTATCTTTGCCCCGTTATTATTACCATCAACCCGAAAATAAATCATATGAAGTACAGAACATTAGGAACAACAGACGTACAATTGTCAGCCATTGGACTGGGCTGCATGGGTATGAGCCATGCCTATGGCACGCCGGATGATGTGGAATCTATTGCCACCCTGGAAAAAGCCCTGGAAATAGGGATCAATTTCTGGGATACTGCGGATGTGTATGCTGCGGGTAAAAATGAGGAGCTGATTGCCAAAGTATTAAAGCCTAACCGCAGTAAGATCTTTCTTGCTACCAAGTTTGGGTTCACTTCTTCTCCTGCATCCGGCGTTACGCATTTTGATGGTTCGCCGGCTTATATGAGAAAGGCCGTGGAAGCCAGTTTAAAGAGATTACAAACGGATGTGATTGATCTATATTACGCGCACCGGATTGATCCGAATGTGCCGGTGGAAGAAATGGTAGGCGCTATGGCCGAACTGGTGAAGGAAGGTAAAGTCCGCTACCTGGGTCTTTCGGAGGCATCTGCGAACAGCCTGCGTAAAGCCCATGCGGTGCATCCCATCAGCGCATTGCAAAGCGAATACTCCTTACTGACAAGGGATGTGGAAAAGGAGATCCTGCCGGCATGTAAAGAACTGGGCATCAGTTTCGTGCCATTCAGCCCGCTGGCACGCGGCCTGGTTACCAACGACCTGGATATTGCCAGCCTGGCCGATAACGACTTCCGTAAGTCGCTGCCACGCTACCAGGGGGAACATGCAGAGAACAACCGCCAGCTGGCTGCCGGCTTTGCTGCGCTGGCAGCAGGTAAAAACTGTACGCCTGCGCAACTGGCCCTCGCATGGGTACTGGCTCAGGGTGAAAATGTGATCCCCATTCCGGGCACCAAAAGAAGGAAATACCTGCTGGATAATGCCGGCGCTGTGGACGTAAATTTAACCGCAGCGGATCTGCAAAACCTGGAAGACCTCCTGCAGCAATACCCCAACACCGGCGACAGGTACAGCGAAGCAATGAACAAACTGGTGGACCGGAGTTAATGGTCGCCTTCGGCGACTTTA
Organism: Chitinophaga sp.; assembly: GCF_035564935.1. GTDB lineage: Bacteria > Bacteroidota > Bacteroidia > Chitinophagales > Chitinophagaceae > Chitinophaga. Next base: position 2,607 of record NZ_DATMTE010000061.1, read on the forward strand.
AGCGGATTTTGTCTGACTCAGGATTAAACTGATTACACTGATTACGCTGATTTGATTACTTTGGA
>NZ_DATMTE010000062.1:0-10673 GCF_035564935.1 Chitinophaga sp.
ATTGCCGGGATGATGTTTGCCTTCGAGATATTACTTACCGGTGTAGTGTTCTCTGATTTCATGCCGTTAGTCGTGGCGGCTGTTTGCGGAAGTTTGCTCTCTAAAATTATTTTACAGGAAGAAGCATTGTTCCATTTTGAATCGAGGGTTGCTTTTAACTATCACAATGTACCCTATTATATAGCCCTGGGAATACTTTCGGGGTTTTATGCAAGATATTACGTAGTCATCTCTCAGAAAATAGAACATTTTTTTCACTCGCTTAACTGGACAGCCCTTCAGCGGGCTATACTGGGCGGCATACTTGTATCGGCGCTCTGCGTGGCCATGCCGCCTTTATTCGGGGAAGGCTATACCAGTGTGAAATCGCTCGCATCGGGCCACGGTGAAGCGATCCTTCAAAACAGTTTCTTCCGGTATTTTCCCTTCCAGAGCTGGATGCTGCTGGTGTTTGCCGGCTGCGTATGCCTGTTGAAAGCATTGGCCGCTTCGGTTACTATACAAAGCGGGGGTAATGGCGGGAACTTTGCCCCGTCGCTGTTCGCCGGCGGTTTCCTGGGTTTCTTTTACGCCATGGTTTGCCAGCAGATGGGGCTTACCGACATCCCTTTTACCAACCTGGTAATTGTAGGTATGGCCGGCGTAATGGCCGGGGTAATGTACGCGCCGCTTACCGCTATCTTCCTGATAGCCGAATCCAGCTCGGGGTATGACCTCTTCATTCCACTGATGATCGTTTCCACGATCTCCTTCCTGATGGCAAAATGGTTTTCTCCCATCTCACCGGAAATAAAAGAACTGGCAAAAGACGGTAAAATATTTACGCGCGCCCATGATAAAAACATCCTGCTACTTCTGAAAATGGACGACCTTATAGAAAAGGATGTACAAACCATTTCTATTGACGCCACCCTGCGGGAAATTATAGAACTGGTAAAAGCAGGCGGCCGGAATATTATTGCCGTGGTAAACCAGGATCAGCTGTTTGAAGGTATTATTACACTGGACGATATCCGGCCGGTTATGTTCAACCCTGAACTGTATGATAAGGTGACTGTAAAAAAACTGATGCAGGCCGCACCGGCGGTAGTTAACCTGAAAGATAATATCAACATGGTGATCAAGAAATTTGATACTGCCCAGGCATGGAACCTCCCGGTAATACAGGATAAACAGCTGGTGGGTTTTATCTCCAAATCCACCATTCTCAACAAATACCGTTCGTTATTACAGGAATATTCCGAAGGCTGATAACTTTCATACGGGAGATTTAACACCGCAGCGCCACATTTGAAACAAAATGCCTAAATTTCTTTATACGAAAATCCGATAATGGCCAGAGTTCTGATAAATTTTGCGCATCCCGCCCTGGAAAAATCCAGGGTACATGCCCACTTGCTACGGGTGATTAAGAACATGCCGGGTATTACTTTCAACGATTTATATGAGCAATACCCCGACCTGGATGTGAATGTAGCCCGTGAACAAAAGTTGCTGGAACAGCATGATATTATTTTTATGCAGCATCCTTTTTACTGGTACAGCGCACCGGCTATTGTAAAACAATGGATGGACCTGGTGCTGGAACACGGATGGGCATACGGGCATACCGGGAAAGCCTTACAGGGAAAGTATTTCGGCAATATCATCACGGCAGGCGGTTCTGAACATTCTTATCAGCCGGACGGGCATCACGGACATACTGTACACGACTTCCTGCTGCCCTTTATCCAAACGGCTAAGTTATGTAATATGCATTATGCAGCTCCTTATATTATATATGGCGTGCACCGGCAGGATATTTCCGATATCCAGGAAGACGCCGTCAGGCTGAAACAGGTGCTGGAGCGCCTCCGCGGGGATAAATTTGATCTTACGCCGTTGCCTGGCCTGGAACATCTGCATCAAATACTTCAACTACCCGCTCAAACCAGATAATATGGATCAACATTCTTTGCTATTTCAGTCGATGGTATACCTGGCTGCGGCCATTGTATTTGTGCCGCTGGCAAAAAAGATGGGACTGGGCGCCGTTTTGGGCTACCTGATAGCAGGTATCATTATCGGGCCTTCCCTGCTGGGTTTTATAGGAAGAGAGGGAGAAGACATTATGCACTTTGCAGAATTTGGTGTAGTAATGATGCTGTTCCTGATAGGTATAGAGCTGGAACCGGCGCTGCTATGGCGGCTGCGCTCCTCCATCCTGGGATTGGGAGGGCTGCAGGTAATATTAAGTGCCGCAGCCATTGCAGGCATTGCCTACCTGTTGGGGCAACCAATAAATACTTCGCTGGCGCTGGGCATGATCCTGTCGCTTTCCTCTACAGCCATTGTGTTGCAAACACTGAATGAAAAAGGATGGATGAGCACTTCAGCCGGGCAGAGCGCCTTTTCCGTATTGCTGTTCCAGGATATTGCCGTGATCCCCATGCTGGCCATATTCCCTTTACTGGCCGGCAATGCTGCCAACAACGCTGCATCGCACGCACCTTCCCTGAGAGATAATTTACCTGCCTGGGCCCAAACGCTGGTGGTACTGGGGGCTGTAGCCATTATTATTATTGCCGGCAGGTACCTGGTGCGGCCGTTAATGCGTATCATAGCCCGTACCCGTGTACGCGAACTATTTACCGCTACCGCATTGCTGATGGTGGTGGGCATTGCCGTGCTGATGAACCTGGTGGGTCTTAGCTCCGCACTGGGCGCATTTCTTGGCGGGGTAGTACTGGCCAACAGTGAATACCGTCATGAGCTGGAAAGTGACATTGAGCCTTTCAAAGGATTATTGCTCGGTTTATTTTTTATTGCTGTAGGCGCTTCTATCGATTTTAGATTAATCATGGAGCAACCCTGGCTGATCATGGGATTAGTAGTGGCTATCATGGCCTTGAAAGCTATTGTGTTACTGGCACTCGGAAAAATATTCAGACTGAGCACTGATCAGAACCTGTTGTTTGCCTTTGCTCTTGCAGACATTGGTGAGTTTGCTTTTGTATTGTTGTCCTTTACCAATCAAACGCGGCTCATGAGCGAAGAAATGACTGCCATGATCACTGCAGTAGTAGCCATCAGTATGGCGCTTACCCCGTTGATTATGTTGCTGTATGAAAAAGTGATACAGCCACATTATACACGGTCTGAAGTAAAAGCGGAAAGAGAAGCCGACGAGATCACGGAAAAGAACCCTGTGATCATTGCAGGCTTTGGCCGCTTTGGCAGCATGACAGGACGTTTCCTCCGGGCAAACGGTATTAACGCTACTATCCTTGATCTTGATTCCGACCGGGTTGATGCACTTCATAACCTTGGCATTAAGGTATATTATGGAGATGCGTCACGGTATGACCTGCTGGCTGCCGCAGGCGCTGCCGATGCCAAAATGCTGATCATCGCCACCGATCATCCGGAACAAACATTGGAAATAGTGAAAATGGCGCAACGGTATTTCCCCCACCTGCAACTATTGGTAAGGGCTGAAAATAATGAAGATACTTTTGAGTTGATGGACATGGGCGTATTGCATATTTATCGTGAAACAGTGGATACTTCCCTCCGTGTTGGGGTAGATGCCCTGCGTATGCTGGGCGAAAGGGCTTATCATAGCGAACGCGCCGCCCGCACTTTCTTCCGCCAGGATGAACGAACCCTGAAAGGGTTATCGGCACTCCGCGACGACAAAAAACAATACATCAGCTCCATGAAGGAACGGATTGAAGAAATGGAAAAACTTATTTCTTCCGACCGTGTAAAAACCTGGCTGGATGAAGGACAGGGCTGGGACCCTGAATCATTGCGCGATGAAATACGGGGAGAGAAACCGGATGAGGCATAGCTATTATAGCATGTGCCCCGCTCACAACCACAAGAGAAACCGGATGCGGCGTAATTACTACTGTATATGCTGGATAATGAGTTCGGCTACGTGATGCAACAAACCTACGTCTACCGGGTTCAGATGATCATGCATAGGCTTGCTGGAAACAGCGCGTACATAACCTTCTTCATCGGGCTCAAAAGTGATTTCATGCTCTTCAATGGCTACTTTATAAACCGTTTTGAATTGCTGATGAGCAGTTTGCACATCCAGGATATGCGGATGTCCTTTATATTCAAATTTAAGTGTGAAGAAGTCTGACATAAATCATTACTGTTGCGCAGTGTTCACTTCCCTTTCATCGTGCCGGCGATGATAGTAACGCTTTATCCTGTTCTTTTCATCGCGGGAAAACTGATGAATCAGCCACAGGCAAAAGCAAGCAAGACCGCTGATAATTAATATGTAGCCAACAAATCCTGCGGTATGGAACACTTTGAACCACATCCAGTCGTTTGTTAAGGCATACTGCGCTAAGATAGCTAAAATCAATCCTGCTGACGCTAATACAATTGCAATTTTTTTCATGGGGGAACTTTGGGATAAAAAATCTGTTTCCGTAACTAAAGGGACAAATCAAATGCCATTACCTATCTACATACTGCACACCGGTTACAGATGCGTTTCACGTAGATATTTCTCTACATTACGAGAGTTATAACGAACCAGCGTGTAAGATTGTTACAGTTGTAAACGGATTCCCAGCCTGTTTAATCCTTTTACGAGGAAAAGCATGATCACTGCAAAAAAAGCGCACCAGGCAATACCTGGCAATCCTTCTCCCAGTACAGCCGGCAGGCTGATCCCCGTGAGCAACATTCCATAAAAAACGATATCCGGCAGTATATAGGTTAGCAAAGGATTAGATCCCGCCGGACGGAAGAAAGCTGTCCACCTGCTGATGTGTTTTACATCTGTCAGAAAATATAATAAAGAAAATACAGCTACACATATAGCGCTGCAATACAGGCACCAACTCGGCGTTGCCTGGATCTTGGATAGCTTGTAGGCGGGTCTTAACATAACACCGGCGATCAGTAATAAAGAAAAGTATCCCATTACTCTTGCCACCAGCTTACTTCCATTCAGTCCCAGGTCATCATCAAAATAAAATAATGTTAGCAGCATTCCCGACAAAACAATAGCAGTATGAGCAGCATTGCGCGCCTGGGAAGTAAGCCAGCTCCATTCGCCCTGGTGCATAAAAGGCTGCCTGCATAAAATATAATACCCGATACACACGGCTATCATCAGCATAATACCTCCTGCAACACCTTTAAATACCTGGTAAGTAATACATGCGTACAGGTAGGCCCAGCCTATTAACCCCAGGATGCCCCACCAATGCGGGCTTAATCGATCTGTTCCTTCTTCTCCGCCACGAAAAATAACAGCCAGTATAATTAATCCAATGGCGCCCACAGCTTTGAAGCACCAGGAGATCCAGTTTTGTTTGAACTTATAAACATTCCATACGAGTATGGCGCATATATAAAACATGAGCGACCAGGCGGCCGCACTTATCCCGGTAGCAGCAGCATTCACCAATTCTGCATTTACCATAAAAATACCGAGTACCCACAATCCCAGGGTACGCCATATAATATGCCGCTGCAACTGCCAGAAAGTATCCCCTTTCGCCAACCTGCTATTGATGGCAAAAGGTATGGACATACCTACAATAAAAAGAAAAGCAGGGAAAACAACATCCACAAAAGTCATCCTGTCTTCATTACCATGCGCATGCTGCATCCACGACGGGATGCCGCTTACCCCGGCCACACTGTTAACAAAAATCATGACAAGAATAGTTATTCCGCGGAAGGCATCTATGGATAAAATGCGGCCAGTCTTTAAGTTGTTAATCATAAGCGGTAAGGAAATGACTTTATACCAAAGTACAATATTTACTTTATATTCTCCTGCTGCCGTTGAGCCCATTTTAATAACCGGGGTGCCAAAAAATAATTATCTTTCTTCTGCTAACAAAATCTAAAAAGCTTATGATAAAATCCATCCTCACCCTAACCGGCCTGGCTGCCGTTACCTGCTTTGTGGCATGTAACCAGGGGCAGCAACAGCCCGGCGACACCGCTTCTTCCACCCCCGATGCAGTAGCCGCTAACGTAGACAGCACCGTGAACCCCGCCCAGGATTTTTTCGATTATGCCAACGGCGGCTGGATAAAACGCAATCCTATCCCGGCTGAATACAGTTCATGGGGGATCGGCAATCTTGTAAAGGAAGAATTGTACAAACGCCTGCGTATCATCAATGAAAAAGCCGTGGAGCATCCCACCGATCCTATCTCTAAAAAAATTGCAGCGTTCTGGACAAGCGGCATGGATTCCGTTCGCATCAACCAGGAAGGCATAAAACCTATTGAGGCGGAACTGAAAGCTATTGATGCAGTTACCACCATTCCTCAACTGGTACAAATAGCTTCCAAACTGAACATGAACACCGGCGCCTTTTGCAGTCTTTACATAGGCCAGGACGCCAAAAACAGCGAACTGATTGCCGTTCAGCTGGACCAGGGCGGATTAGGTTTACCTAACCGTGATTACTACTTTAATACCGATGCACGTACCACCAACATAAGAAATGCCTATCCTGCACACGTTGCCAAAATGCTGCAGTTTGTTGGCTACGACAGCGTCGCCGCCAAAAAGGCCGCTGCCGGCATTGTACAACTGGAAACCAGCCTGGCTAAAAACAGCCGCAAACTGGAAGCACTCCGCGACCCCGAAGCGAACTACCACAAAATGGCAGTGACCCAGTTAAATAAAATTGCCGGGAATGTAGACTGGAATGATTTCATCAAACAACAAGGCATCAATAAATTTGCAGATACCATTATTGTTGGCCAGCCGGAATTTTACACCAACCTGAGTAATGCCGTTAAGTCGCAACCACTTCAAACCTGGAAAGACTACCTTAAATGGAACCTGATCAACGCTGCAGCTTCGCATCTCAGCGATACCATCGCCAATACCGACTTTGCCTTTTTTGGTACTCTCCTGAGAGGACAGGATAAACAAAAGCCCCGCTGGAAACGCGTACTCGATGCAGAAGAAAGCGCCCTGGGAGAGGCATTGGGACAACTGTTTGTAAAAGAGTTCTTTAATACTACCGCCAAAAAAAGATATGAAAACCTGGTGGAAGAAATACGCGGCGAACTAAAAACACGTATTGAACACCTCGACTGGATGAGCGACAGCACCAAACAAAAAGCACTGTATAAACTATCGAAGATCACGAAAAAAGTAGGCTACCCCGATAAGTGGAAAGATTTCTCCGCAATGGATATCAAGGAACAATCCTACCACCAGAACATTGAAGCAGCACAACAATGGTGGCAGAATTACCAGATCAACAAACTGGGTAAACCGGTAGACCGTACCGAATGGGATATGACCCCGCAAACATATAACGCCTACTATAACCCCAGCAACAACGAAATTGTATTGCCAGCCGGCATTTTCACCGTTCCCGGTAAACGGGACGAAGAGCTGGACGATGCTGTTGTTTACGGCTATGCCGGCGCCTCCACCATTGGGCACGAAATCACACACGGCTTCGACGATGAAGGCCGCCAATTTGATGCCGCCGGTAACCTTAAAAGCTGGTGGACCAAAGACGATGAGAAAAAATTCAATGAGCGCGCAGCTGTAATGGTGAAACAATTTAACAACTACGTAGTAGTAGATACCTTACGCATCAACGGTAAAGCTACACTCGGCGAAAACATTGCAGACCTCGGCGGTATCCTGCTGGGCTGGGAAGCATTCAAAAAAACAGAGCAGTTTAAAAAGAATGAGAAAATTGCCGGCTACACTCCCTCACAACGGTACTTCATGGGTTATGCACTCGGCTGGCTGGGACATACCAAAAAGGAATCCCTCGCCAGGCAGGTACTCACAGATGTGCATTCACCCGCCAAGTTCAGGGTGAACGGGCCGTTCAGCGACGTGGACGCCTTCTACGAAGTATACGGCGTAAAACCCGGTGATGCTATGTACAGGGCGGATAGTGTAAGGGTGCGCATTTGGTAATGCAGCGGATTTTGTCTGACTCAGGATTATGATGATTACGCTGATTACACTGATTTTATCTTTTTGAATTTTTGAATTTTTTGATTCATTTGATTATTTTTTTTGAAGAGCTGGATATTTTGTCCGGCTCTTCTTTTTGATTATTGAAATGGTTAAATTAGCGTCATTGTTTGTTTGACCTAATATATAATTTATGATTAACCCATCTTATAAACATTCGGAGCTTACCGAAAAAATCATCGGTTGTGCAATGCAAGTACATCGCATACTTGGATCAGGATTCCAGGAAGTGATTTATCAACGGGCATTAGCCATTGAAATGAGTGAAAGTCAAATTCATTTTATGAGAGAAAAAGAGATTCCTTTATATTATAAAGGGCAACGTGTAGGAGACAGAAGAGCTGATTTCATTGTAGAAGATGTTGTAGCCGTAGAACTAAAGGCTTTAATAGGGTTAGAACAAGCCCATTTATCCCAGGCTAAAAGCTATCTCGAAGCATATAACGTAGAAACCGGATTACTTATTAACTTTGGCCAGCCAAGCCTTGAGTTTAGAAGATTAATTAACGGAAATTATAAATGAAAAAAATTCCTTTCAACACACAAAAAAAAATCAGTGTAATCAGCGTAATCATCATAATCCTGAGTCAGACAATCTCCGCGCAAACCGCGCGGGAAACACTTAAACCGTTCAAAGGAACACCCCGGCATTATGTATGCCAGGAAACGAAAGACAAAGTAGTAATCGATGGCAAACTGGAAGAAGCCGGGTGGCAGCAAGCCCCCTGGACTGATGATTTCCAGGATATTGAAGGCGACGCCAAACCTGCACCCGCATTGCGTACCAGGGCAAAGATGATGTGGGATCAGCAGTATCTTTATATTGCGGCTACCCTGCAGGAACCTCATATCTGGGGAACACTGACAGATCATGATGCTATCATTTTCCGGGATAATGATTTTGAAGTATTTATAGATCCAGATGGAGATACCCACCAATACTACGAAATAGAGATCAATGCTTTAAATACCGTGATGGACCTTTTCATGGGTAAGCCATACCGCAATATGGGAGAGGCTTTGATAAACTGGGATACCAAAGGGATTATCACCGCCATACATATTAACGGTACCATCAATAACCCATCCGATACGGATAAGGAGTGGACCGTGGAAATGGCCATACCTTTCAGTGCACTCAGCTTTTTCAGCAGGAATCAGCAACCGGCTGAAAACAGCCTTTGGCGGATCAATTTTTCAAGGGTAGAATGGGACACCGATATTAAAAACGGAAAGTATGTAAAACTGCAACAGCCGGAACACAACTGGGTATGGTCGCCGCAGGGCATTGTAAACATGCATGCACCTGAACGTTGGGGTTACTTGCTGTTTACCAGCAAAGCCAATACTACTTTTCAATTGCCGCCTGCGGAGGAAGCCCGGCAATACCTCTGGCAGATCTACAGCGCGCAACTGGAATACAGGCAAGCCAACGGGCGGTATGCCGGCAGTTTAAAAGCACTGAAAATCCCGGAAAAACAAACCGGACCTAACGGCCAGGTATATACGCTAAAAATGGAAGGCATTTCGTTACAATATAATGCCAGCGTTACCGGCAGCAATTTTACCGGTTCTGTAAATATTAACCAGGAAGGCAAAGTTTATAATAACAGAAAATAATAGCTATGGATAAACGTCTTTTTATGAAATCATTGGGTATAGGCGGGCTGGCATTGGTAAAACCAGTACTACCTGCCAGTGCTGCTTTGGGCGTTACAGCGCCCACATTGGAAAAAAATGCCGTGCAGCACCGGGTATGGATTAACCCGGATCATAAAGATACTGCGGCCGTTCTGCAATCAAGATATGCGGCTTACAGCAAAGCCGGCATCACCGATATTATGTTTGAAGCCGATAGTCCGTTGCATTTTAAAACGGCGAAAGCCAACGGTATCAAAGCGCACCGCTGGATGTGGACCATGAACAGGGGAGAGAAGGAGTTACTGGCCAGTCACCCGGAATGGTATGCGCAAAACCGCAAAGGTGAATCCTGTGCTAACCATCCTCCCTATGTGGATTACTACCGCTGGTTATGCCCCAGTAAACCCGAAGTGGTGAACTACCTGAAAAGCCAGGTGGAGAAAATCCTTTCATTGGATTATGTAGACGGTATTCACCTCGACTACGTCCGTTTCTGCGATGTGATACTACCCGTGAATCTGTGGAGCAATTATGGTATTGATCAATCTAAAGAATTGCCGGAATATGATTTTTGTTACTGTGAGCAATGCCGCAACGCTTATAAAGAAAAAAGCGGCGTAGACCCGCTGCAAATGGAGCATCCGGATCAAAGCCCTTCCTGGCGGAAGTTCCGCTACGACAGGATCACTAACGTAGTGAGTAACCTGGCCGCAGTAGCCAGGCAACATAAAAAACCTATTTCAGCAGCAGTGTTTCCCACGCCTGAAATTGCCAAACGTATTGTTCGCCAGGACTGGACCAACTGGCCGCTCGATGCCATTTGCCCGATGATCTACCATGGTTTTTATAAGGAAAATGTAAGCTGGATCGGCGATGCAGTGGCAGAAGGTGTGAAGGGCTTACACGGTGCATTCCCGTTGTATGCCGGCTTGTATCTGCCGGATTTCCACGGCAACTACGCCGATCTTGGTGAAGCGGTAAAGCTGGCCATTGAAAATGGAGCAGCAGGCGTTTCCATCTTTGGTGAAGTAACACCGGAAGTG
>NZ_DATMTE010000063.1:0-7549 GCF_035564935.1 Chitinophaga sp.
ATTCCAAACAACTGATAATCAGATAGATAAAATTCATCAGACAGTGTCTGATAAATCAGCAGCTTCAAATAATCCGGATGGATCTTCGCTAACAACCTCCATAGAAATCGGCAGAGTTTCAGGTAAAAAAATCGTGAACAATCTGTCATTTACACACATTGCCAGTTTGCTAACGATAGAAGATGATTTCAAACGCACCTTTTATGAAGTTGAATGTATCAAAGGCAACTGGAGCGTCCGCGAATTAAAAAGGCAAATCGGCAGCCTTTATTTTGAGCGCATGGGCCTTGCCAAAGACCCACACAAACTTTCCCGGTTAATACAGCAATCAACGGAAAGCCCGGTAACGCCTGCTGATCTCATCAAAAATGTATATTCGTTTGAATTTCTTGATCTTCCGCAAAAAGCAGTAGAAAAAGAAAGTACGGTTGAACAGAAGCTACTGACCCATCTGCAGGAATTTCTGCTGGAAATGGGTCATGGGTTTTGCCTGGAAGGCCGGCAGAAAAGGATATTGATAGGCCAGGAATATTATTTTGTTGACGTAGTATTTTACCACCGTATCCTGAAATGCCATGTGCTGATTGAATTGAAAGTAGGTGATTTTACCTATGCAGATGCAGGCCAGCTGACCACCTACCTCAACTATTTCAAAGCAAAAATGACGGCGCCCGGCGATAATCCACCGATCGGCATTCTGCTGGTTACCAATAAAGATGAAGCGCTTGCCGAATATGCCATTCCTTCAGGAATGGACCAGCAGATGTTTATTTCTACCTATGCTGTACAACTGCCCACCAAAGAGCAGTTACAACAATTCCTGGCAGGTGAATTAAGAAGATGTGAAAGTTAAACCCTTTCGAGCTTCAGCATAACATGCTGTTCACCATAAAAGTGATTATAGAAAAGAATGGAATGAACAGGCGCTGGCAAATGCTCCACACCGGGAAACCATGCTGCGGGTATTTGCTGCGCCTTAATGATCCGCGCAGCCAACCATAAACCAAACGCACCTGCCGTATCATATTCACCGCAAAGATGTTTGAATGGCAGTTGAGGTATGCCCGGGAAACATTGATCCAGCTCCCGGTAATAATGCTCAAAATTACTGTCGCCGTTACGGCCGGTGATAATGAGATCAGGGGCTTGGGTAAATGATTTCAGGGCGACCGCTAATTTATTACCGGTTGGTTTATACAACATCCTGAAGCCTGAAATAGCAGCATAACTTTGTGGGGTAGGCGTGCCCGTTAGTGTGAAGAATGTTGCGCCTTCCCCGGCAATGCTGCCTGGTGAAAGCTGATGGTACAACTCCCGGTTGTCTGTAGGCTGCTCCTTCCAGAAACCGATCCGGCTCTTGATGTAAAAATGTTCTTTTGTAATTTCCTCAAAAGCACCGGTAAGCGTATGTGTGGCGCCTTCCTGCAACAACAGCATGCTGTCCAGCAATGCATTTTCAAAGGAAAAGCCGCGGTGTACAAAAGTATTGTTATAAGCCGTACATTTTTGTTGTAAGGCAATTAATCCATTCACAGAATTATACGTGGATTGAATAAAAGGAGTGGGGTTCAGCGCTGTTTCCTTGTATTCCGCGATTTCTTTGATAAACTTTTCTGTATCCTGCAAACTGCCTTTGCCGGTGCCGGTCACAATAGGGCCCGGCGTGGTAATGCCACTCTCCTGGCTGCATTTAAGCGCAGCCGTTAATCCCATTTTAAGCACCCGCGTCATACGGCGCAGGCTATTGCCAGGAATGAATGGTTTATAGTCGGGTTCTATACAGGCAAGCAGATTACTGTCTGTATGTACCAGCTGTGCCGAAAAAATATCCCCCTCAAAAGTTGGTTGCGGGGAAATGGCCGCCATTGCTTGTATGTAACACTTACCCTTCATATTTACTGATCACCAGGGAGGCGTTGTTGCCCCCGAAGCCGAATGAATTTGAAATAACATGATTTACCGGGTATCCTTCCATCAGGGTGGTAACCGGGCTGATGTTCAATTCCTCCATTCTTTCTGAGAAATTGAGATTGGGAAAAATTAACGCGTGTTGAATTGCCAGTATGGAGTAAATGGCTTCTATGGCTCCTGCCGCTGCCAGCGTGTGACCGGTAAACGGTTTGGTGGAACTGAAAAAGGGCACTTTATCGCCAAACAAACGTTCCAGTGCTTTTCCTTCGGAAACATCGTTATTAAGGGTGGCAGTGCCATGTACATTAATGTAGGATACTTCTTCCAGTGAATGCCCGCTCATTTCCAACGCCGTTTTCATGGCTTCGTAGGCGCCATCGCCATCCGGCGAGGGTGAGGTTGGATGGAAAGCTTCATTGGTATTACAGTACCCGCTCAACTCCGCCAGGACACGGCTGTTATTGGCCCTGGCGAAAGATTCACTTTCCAGCACCAGGTACGCGGCACCTTCGCCCAGGTTCAAGCCTGTACGTTGCTGATCGAATGGCCGGCAAAACTGCTTATCCACATTTTTAAGGGAGTTGAATCCATTCAACGTAAAACGGGTAAGCGCTTCAGTGCCGCCGCATACCATCCGTGGCAATATGCCCTGCTTAATCATCCGTGCCCCAAACATCAGCGCGTTGGCAGATGAAGAACAGGCTGTGCTGATAGTGGCAATATGCTCGCTGAATCCAACGGTATCGGCTATACGTTGTGTACAGTCCGCACAATCCAGTGTATCTATGTATTGTAAAAAAGATCCTGTCTTTCCAGGATCAATAATATCAAAATATAACTTCTCGGTATCGCACATACCGCCTACCGTGCTGGCATTGATAAAGCCTGTGGGAGCAGATTGCACGTCGGTAATACCTGCATCCTTCAATGCTTCCCACATGGCGGCCAGTCCAAGTAAGGTGGTACGGGTATACCCCTCCTTTGCCGGCATACCAGCAAGCGCAAACAGGGAATCACCGGCGTGTTTCACTTCTGCAACCGGCAACACATTTTTGTAAATGGTGTCAATATAGCTGCTATACCCCAGCCCGCTGTGCTGTAACCGCAGGCTCCGCAGGTTTCCGGCTACATTATCACCAATAGCGGTGATCATTCCTATCCCTGTTATAAACACTCTTTCCGCCATGTAGCCTGCTTACTTATGCCGGTTGTTTCGATTGGATAAACGCTGCCATAGACTGAACTGACTGCAAAATCTTACGGCCTTCGCGGGGATCTTCTACTTTGATGTGGTATTGTCTTTCCAGTAATACCATCAGCTCAAGTGAGTCGATACTATCGAGGCCCAGGCCTTCTCCAAATAACGGTGCATTGTCATCAATGTCTTCCGGTTTGGTATCCTGAAGGTTGAGTGCCTCAATGATCTGTTCTTTCAGTTTCTTTTTTAATTCTTCCATAATGTTGTAGGTTTATCACCTGTTGTTCACAACAGGCGAATGCCCTTGTGGGGAGTAAAAATACAGTTTTACTATTGTTTTGAAAACATTTATCAGTTCATTCTTCTTTTTTCCACCCATCCGGCTATGGCCAGCATAGCCAGTCCGGTAAGTATTAATCTCAGCACATTCTTCCATACAAATTCCATATCTCCGTTACGTAAATAAATATCGTTGATGGCATCGAGGCCCCAGCTTAAGGGCGACAAATGCCCCAGCAGCTGCATTCTTGCGGGCATTACCTCCAGGGGTATCCATATGCCGCCAATGGCCGACAAGATCACAATAGAGATAGCCCCGAAGTTCAGCGCCTGGTTAGGGGTTTTAAATACCGTACCAATCAGGATCCCGTAAGCCGTTGCAGCCAGCCCTATTGCACCGGCTACCAGCAATGTTGCTCCCGGATGCTGGCCCATTACCAGCTGCGGCAAATCGAGCAGCGGCAATACATAAATACCTACCAACATCATCAGGTAAAACTGCAGGATACAAACGCCAACAAAAAACAGCATCTTACCGGCAAGAATAGCCAGGTAAGATCCCGGTATCAGCTTCATCCGCAGCAGGCTGCCATCTTCCCTTTCCCTGATCATATTTCCTGCGATGGGTATTACAATAAAAAACATGGCAAAAATACTCCAGGCAGGTACGTTGTGCTGAACAGAATTGGAAATTACATCCAATTGTTTCCCTGTACCGGTACTTTGTTCCTTCAGCCCTACGGCCTGTAAGCGGATGGCTAAAGTATCTGCAGCGCCGGCAGTACTGTCTTTGCTCCGCAATTGTTGTTTAATGCGGCTCAGCAACATATCGGTTTCTACCTGTGTAAGAAAGTTATCTACCGATTGATGAATGGCGCCTTTGAACGCTTTCTTCGCAGCCGGATCAAAATAGATGGTCACATTTAATGAATCGACCGTCTTTTTTACCGGTAATGACACTGACATGCCCATCCTGTGCGTGATATCATTCACAATACGGTTGGCATTGCTCACAATGGCTGCTGTAGCCCCTGCGGGTATGATAATGCTGATCTTATATTTGCCTTCGTTCACCAGTTGTTTGGCGCGTTCGGCAGTTACCGGCCGTCCATCAACGGAATCAATGATATTGAATTGGCCGCCTGAAGCCAGGCCTTCTTTCACAGAACGGCCCAAACGGCCATGGTCATTATCTACCGTTAAAATATCAAACCGGATATCCTGGTAATCCTTAAAGGGGGCATCCTGGATCAGCGCCATTACAGTAATTAATACCACGGGCATTATAAACAGGAGGATGATCCCTGTTTTATCGCGTAACAGTAATTGCCACTCTTTCCTGATTGTTGCCAGTAGTCTTAACATCGCTTTTAGCCCTTCGCTTTAGCATTTAAAAATTAGTCCCGGAGCGCGTTTCCGGTAAAATGCAGGAATACGTCTTCCAGGTTATTACAATCGGGATGCTGGTGTATCAGGGTTAGCGGGTTGCCCTGCACAATCATTCTTCCTGCATCCATGATCACCACTTCTTCGCATAACGACTGCGCTTCTTCCAATAAATGGGAAGTATACAGGATGCTGGCTCCCTGGCTGTTGTAATCACGCAGGAATTGTAATATCATACTACGGGACTGAACATCCACACCTGCAGTGGGCTCATCCAGCACCAGTAATTTGGGGTTGTGCAGGATAGCTGCAATAATGTTGGCCCGCCGCTTCATTCCGCCGGAATATTTATGTATTTCTTTATGCGCACTTTTCTCCAGACCAAACAGCTCCAGGTAATGCATAATTTTTTGTTGCAGCGGTTTCCCTTTAAAACCGTACAGGTTACCGAAATAAGTAAGATTTTCTACAGCAGAAAGTTGCGGATACAGGGCTATCTGCTGCGGTACTATCCCAATAATATGTTTAATGGCTTCCCTGTGGGCGGCCTCCTGCTTTAAGTCCTGTATGATCACTTCCCCGCTGTCGCTCCGTACAATACCGCATAATATTGAAATCGTAGTGGTTTTGCCCGCGCCATTAGGACCAAGCAAACCGGCAATCTTTCCCTTCCCGAACTGAAACGTAAGTCCTTTCAGTGTGGGCTCTGCACTACCCTTGTAGGTTTTATATAGTTCTTTTACAGATATGCCGGACATGATGCTTTAAATATTTAATTACCACTTCACCTGTGCCAGTTTGCGGAAAAAAGCATCTTCAGATGCTGCGCACTCCAGTAACATCTGGCTCAATTCTTTATAGGAAACATTGTCTGCTGATCTGCTTTTACATACACGGCCGGCATCAAAGGCAAAATTACGCCATAAGTCGCCGGTTTTGGTCAGTTCTCCTGCCAGTTTACTCAGTTCATCTTTCTTCAGCAACACAGCAGCTTCCTGTAAAAATGCGGCATACAGGAAACGGAAGCCGGCGCCACCGGTACCGATCTCTTCCTGCATACGGATAATATTTCCCAGGTACAACGTGGCTTTCCGGTCGCCGGGATTTTCGGCATAATTAGCCACTCTTTTGGCAAGAAAGCGGATCCCTTTCACACCGAACATGGGGATAGGTACTTTCAGCATAAAGTGACATGCCTGTTCTATACCCGCTTTGACGGGCTTTTCAAATGAGGCGGAAGGAGGTACATGTACCGGGTAGTACATTTTCCCTTTGGGGGCCGGAAACCCTTTGGCAAAGCGGGCCTGCACCAGGCTTTCGGGATCAATGGTGGTCACTGAATCCATTACCGGATCGCTTACAAGGTATTGTCCGTCCTGTTTGTCGTAAACAACCAGGTTATGTGCGTTAAAATGAAACCGGTAAGAAGCGGGAAAGTAAGGCAGGTAATATACGCTGGACTGTAACCCCACCGGAATACCTGCTTCAATTACCTTGTCAAGCGCCTGCATTCCTTTTTCCGGTGTAGAAAATTTCTGGGACTCCATCCGCACTCCCAGCCGCTTGCATACCCGTTGGAAAATAGCTCCCGGCCATATCCGGTAGGTGGTACCGGGTACGCCGTTTACCTTTAAGAAGGGCAGGTGGCCAAAAAAGATACCTGCACCAATACCAAATGCCATTGGTTCACTGATTTTTAAGCCATAGTGTCCCAGCAGGTTTGATATTACACCACTTTCACAATGCGCGGTCTGGTTGTGTTGAAAAAAAGAATTAGTCATAATTTTATTTGTAGCAGCATTACGAATAACGGATCTGCGGGAAGATCATCGGATAACACCTACCCACAAATCCGTTATTGTCATTATGCTTTATTTGATCTGCAGAAGATCTGTTAAACTCACTTTAAAGGCATCTGCATAACGCTGCAATAGTTTGGGGCTGAGCTTTTTGAAAACGCCTGGTTTCATGTGCCTTTTCACCTGCCATTGGAATTTGCCTACATAGCTGGCCAGCAAAGGCAGATCCATCAGGTTCTTCTCCATGTAGTAGGCTACAGGGCTTATTTCGCCGGCTTCCACCCGGGCACGCGCTGCTTTTACTCTTTCGTTTACTTCTTCCCATGCCTGGTCAAGCGCAATATTTTCCGGCTCCCAGCCGGCACTTTGCACCTGCACATAATTGCCGGAATTATCCACCGCATACATAATTTGCTTGAATGTACCTTCATGCAGATTATCACTATCCTGCGGTACTTCCTCTTTTTTCATGAGAGCAGTTTTAGAAGTGATTGCCTATACAACAGTAATATGCGCATAAGCATATGAAAAACGTGCGCTTTCCGGAACCATCATTACTACTTTCTGTCCTTTCTTAAAGCGGCCGGTGTTCATCAGTTCTTCCAGCATCAGGTAAGGTGATGCGGTACCCACATTACCTACATTGGCCAGGTTGGTAAACCACTTCTCCAGGGGGATAGGAACACCCAACCGGGTAATTTCCTCATCTATCTTTAACCTGAAAAATTCAGACGACAGGTGAGGCAGGAAGAAATCTATTTCATCAAGATTAATATGGTGGCGCTCTACGAGCTCTTTCCACATCTGTGCTCCGGAAGGAACAATATTTTTACCGAGTAACCGGGTATCTTGCTTAAAGGAGAATACACTGTGCTGTGCCCATTCTTCCGGGGTCATATCGATCCACCCGGTGGTGGTGCCGTCCGGTTGTTTGATAGCGCCGGCATACATACACGTTTCCAGTTCATTGGCATAA
>NZ_DATMTE010000064.1:0-6987 GCF_035564935.1 Chitinophaga sp.
ATGTCAAAGTTCCGTTGTTTAATTTCATTCGAGAGCTGGTTTGGATATTCAGTCTGAATAATATTTGGATGGAAGATCCTGGCAAATTCAACGGGATCTGCTGAAAAGCTTTCCAGCAGCTGGAAATACCGGTATATAAGCGCCAGTTTCTCTTCCATTTAAAGGGATAAATTGAAATTTTGCGAATTACGTATTTATGCGAAAATATACATTTCGCACTTATATGTAAACCGCAAATTTTGAAGCGATCTTAATTCGGGTACCTCACTGGATGCTGCTGAACGCAAGTTTGTCCCTGTTATTGGTTTTGTCGATGATATTATATACCAGTTTCAGCACGTGCAGGGTGCCATCGTAATTTACTTTATCTGCCGCCTCCTGGGCATTTTTACAGAAATAGAGTACCGGTATATTTTTTTTGTAGAAAGATGCGTGATCAGAATTGCTGATACCACTGGAATCATATACCAGGGGCAGCTCTTTGGTAGCGGCCTGCTGGATGATGGCGGACCATCCGGGAGAGGTGCCGGTACCGCCGATCTGCAATGCAGTACCCGGGTTCAGGGTACCGATGCCATCCATATTGATCATGTAGTTCACCTGCGAAAGGTCTACTTTACTATGCGAGGCGAAGTAAGAGGAGCCACACAGGCCCTGTTCTTTTCCTGAAAAGGCAACAATGATATAGTTGTTGTTATGAAGACGGGAGTTTTTTAGTAAGCGGGCTATTTCCAGCATGGCGGCGGTTCCGCTGGCGTTATCCTCCGTTTTGTCGGTGGTATCCCAACCGCGATAGTCGTAATGGGCGCCGATTACAATGGTCCTGGGCGCTTTGTTATTAATATAGCCGATCACGTTGGTACCGTTGCGTTGAATATTTTTAAAGGCTACCTGCATCTGGATAGGAAATCCGTCGGCATCGTCGGCGCCCAGTTTTTTGCTGACACCGGCATCCACCCAAACAGCCGGGATGCCGGCGGGTTGGGGCCGTTGATCCAGCCATTTCATTACTTCGGCGCTGGTTTCTTTCCCATTATAAAATACTACGCCGGTGGCGCCGGCTTTCTCGGCCACCTGTGTTTGTTGCAGGTACTGTTCGGCCATGCTTTTCCGGCTATCGGTGTCCAGTTCCGCTACATTGATCAGCCAGATGTTATCCGGTTCGTTCACCCCGGGAATAGCCTCACCCCTGGCGGTTTTGCCGGCGCTAAAAGGCAGTGGTACAAATTGTTTGCCTGCCTCCAGTTTATTTCCACCAATGCTCATCTGGCAGTCGGCCGATGGTTCACGGGTCTCTTTCACGGTAAATGCCTGTAAAAAGCCATCCTCGCCCATAGGTGCCAGGCCCATTTGTTTCATTTGCGCAGAGAGATAGGTGGCCGCCAGCCGTTCGCCGGGAGCGCCTGTGCTACGACCATCCAGCTTGTCGCTGCTCAGGTAACTGATATGCGCTTGCAGGTTTCCAAGTGTTTTACGGTCTTCCTTTTTCTGTGCATAAATGCAGGTGGTTACAACTACCAATGGTAACAGCCAGGTTATCTTTTTCACAGCTAATCTGTTTTTGGGTGTTGGGGCAAAATTACGGATTACAGGCGGCCAAATCGCATTTAACCCTCCAATTCTTTTGACTATATCATTGTATTTTAAGTATTTATAATGTATGTCTTCGTCTTAAAACAGTCATACGCCGTTTTATGTTGGCCGTTAATAGTTCTCAAATCCCTATTTTTGCCCCGTTTTAAAAATAAAGTATGAAAAACACGCCTTTTACAGAGAAACACATTGCGCTGGGCGCCAAAATGGCCGCTTTTGCAGGTTACAACATGCCTATTTCCTATACTGGCATTAACGATGAGCATCAGACGGTGCGTACCAACGCCGGTGTGTTTGATGTAAGCCACATGGGCGAATTTATTCTAAAGGGCGAAAATGCACTGGACCTGATCCAGCGTGTTACCAGCAACGATGCCTCCAAATTAACCGCCGGTAAAGCCCAGTACAGCTGCCTGCCCAACAACGAAGGTGGTATTGTAGACGACCTGCTCGTTTATTGCATTGAAGAAAACAAGGTATACATGCTGGTGGTAAACGCCAGTAATATTGAAAAAGACTGGAACTGGATCTCCGGGTTCAACAGCAAAGGAGTGGAAATGCACAATATTTCCGATAAAACCTGTTTGCTGGCCATCCAGGGACCCAATGCCACCAGCATTCTGCAGCCGCTCACGGAAGTGGACCTGGTGAACATGAAGTATTACACCTTTACCAAAGGAACTTTTGCGGGTGTGGATAATGTGGTGATCAGCGCCACAGGTTACACCGGCGCCGGTGGTATTGAAATATATTTTGAAGATAAAGACGGCGCCGCAGACAAGATCTGGGATGCCATCTTCACAGAAGGAACGCCTAAGGGGCTGAAGCCTATTGGTTTGGGTGCCCGCGATACCCTTCGCCTCGAAATGGGTTTTTGCCTCTACGGAAATGATATTGACGATACCACTTCCCCGCTGGAAGCCGGTTTGGGATGGATCACCAAATTCACCAAACCATTTACCTCCAGCGAGTTATTCGCAAAACAAAAAGCAGAAGGCGTTAGCAAAAAACTGGTAGGCTTTGAAATGGTAGATAAAGGTATTCCGCGCCACGACTACGAAATTAAAGATGCTGCAGGTAATATAATTGGCCGCGTAACTTCCGGTACCCAATCGCCATCTATGCAGAAAGCTATCGGTCTTGGCTATGTGAAAACAGCTTTTGCTGCATTGGACACCGAAATTTTTATTGCAGTAAGGGACAAGGCCCTGAAAGCAAAAGTGGTAAAAGTGCCTTTCCTGGGCTAGGAATATGTATGAATAGCCGGTTAAAGTTGTTAATTTCGGTGCCTGGAAAGTTTCCGGTGCACCGGAATTTTTGTATTTTATTGCCATATCTATGCCTACTATTCATTTAACTACCGTTATCTATGCCCCGCTGGAAAGGGTATTCGACCTGAGCAGGAGCATTACGCTACACAAGCGAAGTATGTCGCACCGGCAGGAAGACGCGATAAAAGGTCGCACCAATGGCCTGATATCTTATAATGAAACAGTGACCTGGAGAGCAAAGCATCTTGGGAAAATGAGGGAACTGACCACTAAAATCACCGCCATGCGCCAGAACGAATCGTTCACGGATGAAATGACCGACGGAGATTTTACCCATTTGAACCATGAACATTATTTTAAACCAATAGAAAATGCCACCGTGATGATTGATATCATGGACTTTGGCACTCCTTATGGCTGGTTGGGAAGAGTATTTGAGCGGTTCTACCTGCAAAAATATATGACCAGGCTCCTGCAGGAAAGGAATAATACCATTAAGGATTATGCAGAGAGTGAGAAGTGGAGGGTGATCCTTGATTAAAGCAAAACACAACTGAATGACAGAAAGCAATAAACCCAGCCTGGAAGTATGTTTATCTCCGGCATTATTACATCTATTTGATGTAAAAAACAGCATCGTAGTTATTATAGATGTGTTACGCGCTACTTCTACCATTTGCACCGCCCTCTATAACGGCGCCTCCCGTGTAATACCGGTAGCCAGCGTAGAGGAATGTGTGAATATAGGCCGCGCCATTGGCGGTATTACCGCCGGCGAAAGAGATGGCAGGATCGCAGAAGGACTGGCATACGGTAATTCGCCTTTTGAATACCCGCGTCAATTCGTGGAAAATAAAACGCTGGTACTTACCACTACCAACGGTACCAAATTATTACACATGGCCAAAGATGCCATCCAGATCATTACCGGCTCCTTCCCTAATATCAGCGCCGTTTGTGATTACCTGGTGGCGCAAAACCAACATGTGATCCTGGGCTGTGCTGCATGGAAAGACCGCGTAAACATGGAAGACACCCTGTTTGCCGGCGCGGTGGTAAGCCGTATCAGGCAGCACTTTGATGTAAACTGCGACTCCGCTACTGCTGCGGAAACCCTTTACCACTCAGCTAAAAAAGATATCTATACTTTCATGAAGCAGGCCTCCCATTATAAGCGCCTGGCGCAATATGGCCTGGAAAAGGATATACATTACTGTCTTACTCCTGATGGTGCGAATGTGTTGCCCTTGTTCAGGGATGGGGAACTTATTGCTCACTCCTGATGGCTGTAGTGCCTGGAGGAGATGAAAATGGTATCTCCTCCGGGATGAATTTTTAAGGTGTCTGTCGTTTATTCTTTATCACGGCTGGTACGCCAATCACTGTTTCTATCACATTGTCTAATGCCTGCCCCAGCAGCTTTACCCTCGCTGCAGATTCTGCCGCTAATTGTTCGTCATTTACAACATAACATTCATGTTGATATTGCTGTAGTACCTGTAACATTTTCCCGGCGAGGTCTTTTTCATTACCAACCTGGAAAAAAGTAACAAGTGGATTGCTGATTTCTTTGTTAATGTCAATATCAGAAATGATAGCCTGTTTACCAAATGCAATGGCGTCATAAGTGGCTCCCCCGCCAGGGCCTCCTTCAAATAAGGTAGGCTGAATAAGTGCAATGGCCTGCAATAATATCCCGATCTGATCCTGTTTTGAAATGTATCCCAGAAAATAAACCCTTTGTTCCATGCCCATACGCCGGATCTCCTCTTTCAGCGAAGCAAAGTAGGCTGCATCCCTGCTGTCTTCGGTATTGCCGGTGCAAACCAGTGCTATATTTCCGGGGGTGTTTTCACTTAGTATTTTTAATGCGCGGAAAGCAGTAAGGTGTGACTTATGCAACCAAAACTGGTTGGATATAATAAAGTATTTTTCCGGAAGACCGTACCTGGTTTTAAGCTCGTCATAGTTATCCCGGAGTAACTTCCTGTTATATACCGGTGTGAAAGGAAGACTCACTATTTCACTTCCATGACCTGGATAGAACTTATCTGCATCACTCTTTACCGCCCTGGAATTAACAATGATCTTTTGGGCGGCATCCAGCATTTTTTTAAAATACTGATCCCTTCGTTGTATTTCTTCCTGTTGAAAGAACTGGGGAAGATATTTATGTTGAAAATCGTACAAATAGCCGATCCATGGTGCTTTTACTTCATCAGGCAACACGTCCAGACAGGGAATAAGCAATGCAACCTGATGTTTTTTGATAGCAGTATTCAAGCCGGGTATGCCCCGGTATACCTCGATTTTTATTTCCGGGATAAATTCACTGAAGTGAGTACGTTTGTCATCAGCAGCCAGTGGTTTGCTTTTTAATCCGAGCGAATGCAACAACCGGTTGATTTTACCGGGCCGGGGGCTGTTATCGGGGATTAATAGAATAACATCGTATTTACCGGTTGCGAGAATCCCCCGCATGATCAGCTTAAGAAAATCAATCCCTCCGCCCCATCCGATAAATCCCGTGGCATGAATGCCAATCTTTTTCTTATTCATATCACAAACTGCAGCGCGTTATTTTTGGTAGTAGGAAAGAATCGTATTGATAATATGAGTGATTTCCGCTTCAGTAAGGTCCGGGAAGCTGGGTAGGTTAATTCCCCTCCATCCCAGATCCTCCCCTGTTTTATGCCTTTCATATTTTGAAGAATACATGGGCATGGTATGCACGGGGTAAAAGAGAGGTCTTGTTTCAATACCTGCTTTTTTTAATACTTCCCGTAATTCGTCTCTTTCATCTGCACTTTTTACCAGTATAGAACACATCCAGTATGAATGAAAAACATTCCTGTCTTCTTTATGGAAAGATACGGGAGTTCCCTCAAAGGCCTTTTTATAAGTATGGGCGATTTCCCTTTTCCTTGCAATGATTTCCTCTACCCTTGATAACTGTGCAATGCCGATGGCCGCACAGATATTGGTCATCCGGTAGTTATAACCAATTACATCATGCCAGTATTCCCGGTGTTTGGCGAGTCCCTGGCCTTTAAAATGAACCAGGCGGTCGTAGAGTGTCTGGTCGTTGGTGACTACCATACCTCCTTCGCCGGTTGTAATAGTTTTGTTGCCAAAAAAGCTAAAGGTAGATACATCGCCGAAGGTGCCCACATACTGACCTTTGTATTTGCTGCCGATGGCTTCTGCACAGTCTTCTATCAGGAAGATGCTGTTTTCCCGGCAGATGCTTACCAGTGTATCCATTTCGCAGGGATGTCCATATAAATGAACAGCCATTACTGCTTTTGTTCTGCTGGTAATTTTCTTTTTCACATGTCCGGGATCCATCTGCCAGGTATCTGCCAGGGAATCTACAAAAACCGGAGTGGCGCCGGTATAGGCGATTGCATTAACGGAGGCGATATAGGTTAAGCTGGGCACTATTACCTCATCTCCCGGGCCAATGCCCAGTGCTACCAATGCCAGGTGCAGGGCTACTGTACCGTTGCATACAGATGCTGCATGATCAACACCAATATATTTGGCAAATTCCTGTTCAAATGCGGTAATAAATTTTCCTTTGGAAGAAATCCAGGTAGAGTCAAGGCACTCCATTACATTCTTTTTTTCCTTTTCTCCCAGGGTTGGCTTATAAACAGGAATGGTGTAATTGTTCATAATCAGTATTATTATCCGGCAACCTTTGCTTATTGTCAGGTGCAGTTGCCTGCTAACTGTAAAGGAATAGGTCAAGGATTTGAATAAATGAAAAAGACGCTAGTATTTAAGGTGCTAACGTCTTCCGGAAGATTAATTTCCGCCACAATTTTACAGCAAATAGCTGGGTTAAACAAACCTGTTATCACCAATTGAAGATGGCAGCCCGGCTTTGTTCCGTTTCCGGCGCTGTGGCCGGCGTTTTTCAGAATGATCGCCTTCGGCGATGGGGAAATTGTCTTGGAACACTGATTACGCTGATTTTGATGATTAATTTGATTTTGTTTTTGAATTTTATAAAAAGAAAGAAGATAAAAGCAGTTATCTGTTTCCTATCTTCTCTTTTTAAAACAAAAATCAGATTAATCATCAAAATCAGCGTAATCAGTGTTCCAAGACAAAGGCC
>NZ_DATMTE010000065.1:0-4946 GCF_035564935.1 Chitinophaga sp.
GAAACCTATGAAAAAGCGGTGCTGGAAAATTTCCATGCCGGCATGGATTTCGCTGCAGGCGTAAAAAAACTGTGGCAAAACAGCTTCCGCTATCTTACCCGCAATAAAACACATTTTGCGTTGTTGCAGAACGGGAAAACCTCTCCCCTGCTGAACAAGGCATACCAGCAGGCAAACATAACACAGGGACAATATTTTAAACCGGTACACCAGTTCTTCAAACAGCACATAAAACAAGGCGTGATCCGCAATTTCCACCACGATGTATACCGGGCTTTATTATTTGCCCCGCTGCTGGAGCTGGTAAATGAATATTTTGATTATACAGAAAGACCCAAACAGATCATCACCGAAAAAGTGATACTCGACTGCTGCGAAGCCGTGATCAGGGGCATGCTGAAATAAATAAAACAAACAACCACATGAACATCATTCAACACAAAAAAATAGCCATAACAGGCGGAGGTCCCGGTGGATTAACGCTGGCCAGGATACTGCAGATGAACCATGCAGAAGTGAAAGTATATGAAAGGGATGCGAACAGGGAAGCACGGGTGCAGGGCGCCACACTGGACCTTCACGAGGAATCAGGATTAAAAGCACTGGAAGCTGCAGGACTGATGGACGCCTTCAGGGCCAATTACCGCCCGGGGGCCGACCGGCTGCGCATTGTTGATAAACACGCTACCATTCTTCTTGATGATCACGAAAGCGGCGTAGATAAAGGCTCGCGCCCGGAAATTGACCGTGGCCCGCTAAAGGAAATATTGCTGGATTCCCTGCAACCAGATACCGTTGTGTGGGACAGCCAGTTTGTATCCATGCAACCACAGGGAGATGGCTGGCAACTTACTTTTAAAAACGGCAGCACCGCTTACGCAGATATCGTAATTGCAGCAGACGGCGCCAACTCAAAGCTCCGCCCGTACATCACGCCCATCAAGCCTTTTTATTCAGGCGTAACCATCGTGGAAGGCGCTGTTTATGACGCCGCCACTGCCTGCCCGCAGGTTTGGGCCCTGGTAAAAGGCGGGAAAGTATTTGCATTGGGAGATGATAAATCCTTAATTGGAAGCACCAAAGGAAACGGCAGCCTGGCTTTTTATACCGGTGTAAATACCGCTGAAAACTGGTACCAGGCCAGCGGCATCAACTTCTCAGATAAAACACAGGTGCTGGCCTGGTTTAAGGCCACCTTTACCGGTTGGGATCATATATGGCTGGAACTGTTTGAAAATGCCAACAGTGATTTTACACCCCGTCCTCAATACTGCATGCCCTTTGATCAAACCTGGGAAGCGCTGCCTAATCTCACTATGCTCGGCGACGCCGCCCACCTCATGCCTCCCTATGCCGGCGAAGGCGTGAATATGGCTATGCTGGATGCGCTTGAATTAGGGCAATGCCTTACCGGTGGAAATTTTCCGGATGTGCATGCTGCCATTGCTGCCTATGAAAAACAAATGCGCATAAGAGCAGGTGAAACAGCTAGAATGACCATGGAGTCGACGAATGCGTTGCATTCGCCGGATGCGGTTGGTTTTATTATGAATATAGTGGGATAAGCAGATTTTCCTACCTTTATTTTCCCGTAAGAAAATAATGCTATGAAAAACTACCTGTTACTCGCTACCGCTATCGTACTCCTGGCTGCCTTTCAGCCAGCCCCCACTGCTAAGTCCACGCTGATAAAGGACGTAACCCTGATAGACGGCAACGGCGGCACCCCTCTAACGCACACGGATATACTGATCAAAGACGGTAAGATTGCCGCTACCGGTAAAAATTTACCAGCCGGCAACGCTACAGTGATCGACGGTGGCGGTAAAACCGTGATGCCCGCTATCATCAGCAGCCATGTGCATATTGGTATGATGAATGGCAAGGATAACCGCAGCGATCCGTATACACGGGAAAATATACTATCACAACTGAAAAAGTATGCGGACTACGGCATCACCAACGTGCTGGTAATGGGATCAGACCAACCCATGCTGTTTAGCTCAGGCCTGCGCGATTCTTCTGTAAATGGACTATTGCCCGGAGCCCGGCTGTATTCCGCCGGGTATGGCTTCGCAGCCGCGAAGGGCGGACCGCCGATGAAGTATGTAAAACACCCGGCCACAGTAGCACAGGCTACCGCTCAACTGGATAGCGTAGCGCTGCTGAAGCCTACGGTAATAAAAATGTGGGTAGATGATTTTGGCGGATCAACACCTAAGATGAACCCCGCTATTTACAAAGCGATTATCACGCGCGCACATTCCCATCATATTCCCGTAGCATCGCATCTCTTTTACCTGGCGGACGCAAAAAGCCTGGTGGCCGATGGACTGGACATCATTGCACACAGTATCCGCGACCAGGAAATTGACGCCGCCTTACTGCAACAAATGAAGGCTAAAGGTGTAATTTATATCCCTACTCTTTCACTCGATGAATATGCGTATATCTATGCCCGTAAGCCGGAATGGATCAATGATCCTTTCTTTAAAGCATCGCTGGAACCCGGCGTGTATGAAATGATCACCTCCCCTGCCTACCAGGAGAAGCTGAAAAATTCGCCCTCCTATCAACGCAATCTTCATGCGTTTGAAACGGCGATGAAGAACGTAAAAAAGATTGCAGACGCCGGCATCATCGTGGCGCTTGGTACCGACTCCGGCGCACAACCGGTACGCACACAGGGATTTTCCGAGCATCTTGAAATGGAGCTGCTGGTACAGGCAGGGCTTACCCCCTTACAAGCCATTACCATTGCCACAAAAAATGCAGCTATCGCCATGAAAATAAATGAGCGTTACGGCACCATAGAAAAAGGGAAAACCGCTGATCTCATCATCCTGGATGCCAATCCAGCAGAGGATATTAAGAATACCCGGAAAATAGCGGCAGTATATAAAGCCGGGGAAGAGGTAAGCAAAGGTCCGCTGCAACCATAGTGCGCCTGCGTACACTATGTGTTCATTTTTGATACACGTTCATCTTTTTTAAATATATAAAAAGATCAGCCTTAAACCCGTGCCAAATGGCACTCTCTTAGGATAAGCCTGTTTCAAAAAAACAACCATGAAACAACTTATCCCGCTGTTCTTCCTGTTCTTATCAAGCATTCACACGCAGGCACAGGTAACAACAGACAATCTCCGTAAAACTAAGGTAGACAGTCTCGTGCAATCCGCGTTAGTTACTTTTATGCAGGATACCCACCGCGTTAGCGCGGAAGTTGGGGTGTATACCGGCGGACAAACCTACATTTACCGTTACGGCAAAACAACGCTGCCTGGTATCAATACGCCTTATGAAATTGGTTCTATCTCCAAAACATTCACCGGGTACTTACTGGCAAAAGCTGTTGTAAACAAAAAGGTAAAACTGGACGACGATATACGGTTCTACCTCAACGGGGATTATCCCAACCTCCAGTATAAAGGCCGTGCTATCCAGCTGAAACATCTCATTACACACCTTTCCGGGTTGCCTTTCCTGCTGCCCGACAACCGTGATCTGTTTCAACAACCTGAAGATTCCATACCCGGCATCATCAACGCACAGCAAAAGGATTATTCTACGGCTGCTTTCCTGAACGACCTTCACCAGGTGCAACTGGATACGGTACCCGGTTATCATTTTAAATATTCAAACGCGGGCGCACAATTACTTGGCATCATACTGGAACGCATATACGGTATGTCGTATGGAGAGCTGGTAAGAAAATTCATTACCCGTCCGCAACACATGAAATACACCACTACCCTGCTGCCGGATAATGCCGCCAAAGGATATAATCAGCACGGACGCATCATGCCATACAATCCTCCTGCGCTGGCTGCTGCAGGGGGCATTTACTCTTCTGTAGATGATATGCTGCAATATGTCCGGCTGCATGCAGAAGAGACTGATCCATCAGCGAAATTAACGCACCAGCCGGCCTGGGGCGATATCAACAATTTTGCCATCGGCTTAAACTGGCAGATGAATAAAACCAGCAACGGTTTGCGCAGGATCTGGCAAAGCGGCGGTACATTCGGGTTTGCCAGCTACTGCGTGGTATACCCCGAGCGGAATACCGGCATTGTGATATTAACGAATGAAGCGGATAAAACAGCGCAGGAAGCATTGGGAGTGGCGGCAGGGAAGATATTTGAAGGGTTGGAGTAAGGAGAAATGGTTGTAAAAGCCAAAGACGATCTTCGGCTTTTACAAGGGGAAAATCAACTCCTGTAGATAACGCTTATCATTGATATTCCAAATAAAAAGTGCTGCATTAAACTAGTTTTGGCTGCCTATCGATTTTGATACGCAGCCAAAACTACCCAAAAATACATACTGTTATCCGCCTGTACAACAGGCTATCGAAAAGCAATCATAAATATTTTTAGTCTTACCCCGCAGGAAATCGTAACTTTATTGCTTCATGATATGAAGATGAAAAAGGTCCTGGAAAACAAGCCTGGAAAAGTAACAACCGTGTATTATTCTTCTCCATTTATAATACCGTTATGAAAACACTCCTACTCCTGTTCCTGCTGCTTCCCCTGATATCATCAGGCTTTGCCGCCGATACCGTTCCTTACTTTTACCTCACCCCTGCAGACGCCGCAAAAATACTGGGACAAAGCGCACTCCTTACCCTGAAAACAGAAAAACAGGGACGTGATGCGGTAAGGTACCGTTGCGCTTTTACAGCCGTAGAATCGGACCCTGTTTCCGGTGAAACCGGTAACGTATTTTACAACTATGAACAGTATGATTCCGAAGCCGCGGCAGAAAAAACCTATACCGGCATCCTGGACGATAACCGCCGTAATGGTAATATAGAACTGCTCAGCAATACCGGCGATGAAGGCTTCTTTCAAAGCGATGCCAATAACTTCCAGCTGATCATGGTAAGAAAAAGAGATAAAATTATCAGGATGAAAGTGAATGGGGTCAGCAGCACCAGT